>JBARRE010000174.1:0-3725 GCA_049644065.1 Sedimentisphaerales bacterium
TCGGCTTCGGCGTACCAAACCTCGCCCAGATGAGACGAGTCGCCGAACTGCTGCACGAAGATAGCGATCCATCGCTGCCGGTATTCGTTGAAATAGACGCTGCCGCCGTGAGGCGTGATTTTTTTGCCCGAGGTTACATCGTAGAGATGCGTGTCTTTCTTCTCTGCTTTCAGAGCTTTGATTAGAGAAGGCATTTGAGAGGCATCATCGCCAATCAGCTCTCCAACGCGGACCCAGCGAGGAGACTTCTGCGCTTTGACAGACTTCAAGACTTCGTAACGGTTCGGGTCGAGGACGTGATCCCACTCGGCTTTGACGCGCATGCGAACCGACAGAGGAAACTGAGTGGCAAAGTAATAATATTCCTCACCTTCCACATCCACGGCAAGAGCATGCCCCGAATTATGGTACGGCAGAAAATCCGGATCCGAACGGACAATCGGTTCAAACGAGCCTGTCGAATCATTGAAGACCACGAGCCCGCGTTCAAACGCCTGGCCAAGGTCTTTCATTCGAGCGTGCTTGGCAACCATCCGCTCGGAGCCTTGTTTATCCTTAACGGTCAGCAATCCATCAAGCCAAACCAGACCTTTTTCTTTCGAACGACAAATCGGTCTGCTGAATCCTGTCTCATCGACGAAGTATTCGAGATCGACGCCGAGAGCCGGGTCGAGTCCCCCTTTTCCGGGCAAATCAGAAAACGCGCCGGCCGTGGCAAAGTGCCCGAGGGGATAGGACGCTCTGTTAGTATCGCCCCACAGCCAGAACAGACGGTCCCGGTAGATACACGTGTACACCGAATCCTGCCCCGTGACCTGTCCGTTGAGGACCGGGTTTTTCAGCGGAACCGGAGTGCCGGTAAGAATACTGTCACGGTAGATTCCCTGGCCCGTGACGCGATAGAGCCGCTCGGCGATGTTGTGCCGGTCGATTTTGATTACGGCGCTGCCTCCTGGGGAGGTCTTCAGCCTTGTTCCGTGGAAGCCGAATCCGTCTTTTGGGAATTCATAGCCGTGACTTTCCACGAAGAAAAAGACCTCTTTGTCCATCAGGCCCGGTTCGTAATACGCCACGATTCCGTTGCTGTCCGTAAAATACCGCGTGTTATTGGTCGTCCGTAATTCGACTAAAGGCACGCCCCTGCCGGTCTGCCGGTCCACCACCTGAATCTTGAAATATTTGTTTGAGGAATCGTAAGTGGAAGACGACCCCTGCTCGGCGGCCATAACCAGGCCGGACAGAGCGAGAGCCGGGATAAGTATCATTAAAACGGCTATCAGATGACTTTTGTTAATTGTCTTGATTTCTTTACTCATCGTAACTAAAGAAATTGAAAAAGCCAACGGTCGGATTCGAACCGACGACCACTGGTTTACAAAACCAGAGCTCTACCGCTGAGCTACGTTGGCATCACTTTTTTTGATATACGTGTATATCGACCACAAGGACTGTATTATTTTACATTGAACCTGAAATTGTTGCAAGAAAATTCAAGGCAAGCTGTGTAAGTACTGTTCAAGAGCAGCAAATTTGATTATGATTCAATCCGGTGAAGCCGGGAGTGAGCCGGTCTGGTTTGATATGTCAAATATCTTTTATTGTTTTGAAAGGAGATACCCAATGAAGCGGCAAAATACGATGAGTGGTGCCAGGTTATTATCAACGTTTTTTCGTCCTCTAACTGGTTTTCGGGTATTTCTTATCTTGCTCGTTGTTTGCAGCGTTGGCGTCGCTGAGGACTGGGCGACTTACCGGTCCGATATAACCCGAAGCGGGATTACTTCCGAAACCGTTGGTCCGGACCTTTTTCTGCAATGGAAATATGTTCCTGCTCATAAGCCCAAACCGGCCTGGCCGATGCCCGCCGAAGAGCTGCCGAGAATGCACAACGACAACGCGTATCACGTAGCGATAGCTGACGGCAGCGCCTATTTCGGTTCCTGTACGACAAATAAAATCTATTCAATCGACGTGGCTACTGGCAAGATACGCTGGACATTCTTCGCCGAAGGGCCGGTTCGTTTTGCTCCAACCGTTTGTGAGGGCAAGGTTTATTTCGGTTCCGACGATGGTTATGTATACTGTCTTGACGGCAAAGACGGCTCGCTCGTATGGAAATACCGTCCCGCCCCCAGTGATGAGAAAATCATTGGCAACGAAAGAATGATATCGCTCTGGCCGGTCAGGACCGGCGTATTGGTCGACGATGGGATTGTATATTTTGCGGCCGGAGTTTTTCCGTATGAAGGGTTGTACATTTGTGCCCTCAAGGCCGGTGACGGCTCGGTGGTCTGGAATAACGATACGTTTGGTGACCGGGCCCATGAGCTGGAGTTCGGCGGGATATCGCCCCACGGTTATTTGCTCGCCTCTCAGGATGTCGTTTATGTTCCTTCGGGGCGGTCCATGCCCGCGGCTTTCGACCGCAAGACCGGCAAGTTTCTCTACTGCGCCGCTCCGGGCGGCAAACGCGGCGGGTGCTGGGCCCTGCTCGATAATGACAGACTGATCTCCGGTGTCGACTACTCGGGCAAGCCTCACAAGGTCGCCTACGATGCCAAAACCGGAAGACGCCGGGGAGATGCCTTCGCATGGTTTCCGGGGATTGATATGGCGGTGATACCTGAGTATTCATACATCGTGACCGGAGAAGGCGTATACGCAATCAACAGGGCGGTATACGCTGAAGCTGTAAGTAAGGTCGGCAGGCTGGCGAGAGACCGGCAAATATGGGAAAGTCAACGGGATGAGTTTAAGACAAAGCTTGGCTCAGCCGACGATACTTCCCGCGAAAAACTTAACGAGCGAATCAATGAATTATCGAAGAGAATAGCCGACGCCGGCCAGGAAGAAAGACGGTTGAAAGGTTCCAGCTTCCAGTGGCGCTACTCAAGAAAAGGGCTTTGTTCGGTTATACTCGCCGGCGATGTTGTATTTGCGGGCGGCGAAGAGATTGTCATCGGTATTGACGCAAAAACTGGCAAGGAAGTATGGAAGACCGACGTAAATGGCGCCGCAGTCGGGCTGGCTGCCTCAGGCGGTTCTCTTGTAGTAAGCAGTGACGA
This sequence comes from Sedimentisphaerales bacterium, assembly GCA_049644065.1. GTDB lineage: Bacteria > Planctomycetota > Phycisphaerae > Sedimentisphaerales > Anaerobacaceae > JAFGPJ01. The sequence continues at coordinate 3,066 of JBARRE010000174.1, forward strand.
AGGACCAATTTACTGCTTCGGCGAAACCGAAGTTGCAGCGGCCAAAGAAATCAAGCCGTCAATAAAAGCCAATCCTTATCCTGACGATTCGCATAGCGAAACATACAAGGCCGCCGCGGAAAAAATCCTGGCCGACAGCGGTATAAAGAAAGGATATGCCCTGGTCCTCGATTGTGGGCAGGGGCGCCTGGCATACGAATTAGCGAAAAGAACAGAGCTGAAAATCGTCGGTCTGGAAAAAGATCCGGAGAAATTAACTGCTGCCCGGAAGAACCTTGATGCCGCTGGCTTATTGGGAAGCCGGGTCGTGGTCGAGCCCTGGGACATGGAATCTCTGCCGGACTATTTCGCTAACCTGATCGTTTCCGATGGAATGATTCTGACGGGCGAAACCACAGGGACGACCGAGGAAGGACAGCGTATTCTTCGCCCATGGGGAGGTACGGCGTGTCTGAGTTTTCATAACGATGGGGAAGTGACTTGGAGAAAATACGTCCGAGGCCCACTGGAAGGCGCCGGTGCCTGGACGCAGCAGTACGGCGATCCTCAAAATACTGCCTGTTCGGGCGATGAGCTTGTCTACGGCCCATTGGGGGTACTCTGGTTCGGAGAGCCCGGGCCCCAGGGAATGGTCGAGCGGCACGCCTGTGCGCAGAGTCC
>JBARRE010000175.1:0-4297 GCA_049644065.1 Sedimentisphaerales bacterium
GGATGGCGCAGGGCGCACGCGTGACCAGGAACCTTTTGCACGATAACAATACTTCAGAGGACCTTTTTGTGGAGGTTAACCACGGGCCGTTCCTAATCGACAACAATCTCTTTCTTTCGGGCCGTTCGCTGTTTGACATGTCGCAAGGCGGGGCATACGTGCACAATTTGTTCGCAGGCCGCATCGTGCTTCGGCCTGAGTTAAGTCGCGAGACCCCGTTCCATCCACCACACAGTACGAAGGTGGCAGGCCTGCGGAACATTCAGGGCGGCGATGACCGGTTCTACAACAACCTGGTTATCCGGCCGGGCGGTTTGGACGGATATGACAAGGCGACACTGCCCGTGCAGATAGAAGGCAATGTTTACTATAACGGCGCCAAACCTTACCTTAAGGAAACGAATCGCCTTGTGAAGCCGGAGTTTAATCCGGAGATCAAGGTTATTGAAGAAGGCGAAAGTGTGTTTCTTCACATTATGTTAGATGATTCTTTTCATGCTTTAGATAATCCATTGGTGACAACATCGCTTTTAGGCCGGGCCAAAATGCCGAACGCGGCCTATGAGAATCCCGATGGCACGCCCTTGAAAATCGATACCGATTATTTCGGCAAAAAGCGAAACGAAGCGAATCCTTCCGCAGGCCCCTTTAAGAGTCCGGGAGAGGGAAAGCTTACACTGAAAGTATGGTAAAGTTCATAAACGCAGGTGCGGATAGAAGATGATTTCGAGATTCTCTTCGATGGAGAGATACGAGCAGATGAAGGAGAACGATTCAATTTACATTTTGCTTCACTTTCACGCCCTCGCCCTGACTCACCTCGATATCTTAACATCCAAAATTTTCCCGGGATTATCTATCCATTGTCCCTTACTGTAATCATACGGAATCGCCACTAACCGATTAGAAGTGATTCGAATCACGGTCACCTCCGACCAGCCGAAAAAGGTTAACGGTTTTGCCGCTGGCTGTTTAGACTTGCCGTCTTTCTGTGCGCCATGCAGCCTTTTTGGTATTGCCATTGACATTGCTCCGGCGCCTATAAACTGCAGCATATCTCGCCGTGTAAATCCAATACTCATGGCGGTCTCCTTCTCAAAATTTTCTCATCAGTGCACCAAAAGTCCGGTGGGCTCACGATGGATGTTTTGTTATTGCTTTGTTGGTTTCTACTTCAGCACTTTTATTGTATTATATCCGTAATGTAAGTAGAGAGAAGAAGTTTATATGGAGGTTTGATAATGCAGAGACGTGAATTTTTGGGCAAGATGGTTGGGACTTCTTTGGCTGTCTTATCACTTGACGGAATATTGAAAGGCCGGGAGAACGGCTTTGAAGAGCGCGCCAGAGAATATCTTCGTTCGATCATGCCGAGCCGCCAGAGAATCGAAGACTTTATCACAGGTGTTTATGGCCCCAGAGACAAGCGTCCCGGCGAGATTTTTCAATACGATTCCGAGTTGGGCTGGATCCATCATGAGGCGATAGGCAGTACCGGCGTTGACGGCTCTAAGGTGTTCTATAGCTATGAATCTGATGGCGCCCGCAAGATCATTAACTTTCCCGGCAAATCCAGTCGTATTCATACGTATGGCAATAGTTTCACACATTGCAGTCAGGCAAACAATAATGAAACGTGGGAAGAATACCTGGCGGCCCACATTCAAGAGCCTGTTCGTAACTACGGAGTCGGCGGTCACAGTGTCTATCAGGCCTACAGGAGGATGCTGAAGGTCGAAAAGCAAACTTCAGGCGGATATATCATCCTTAATATATGGGATGACGATCACTACCGTAACCTCGATGCCTGGCGAAGCATCCGCTTTGGTTATGGTTCACGATGTGGATTTACACTGCCCCATTTAAGAGTAGATGTGGCTAAGGGCATCTGTAAACAGATGGAGAACATCTCGAAGACCCCAGAAGATCTTTACAAACTTTGTGACGAAGATTACCTCTGGCGGACTTTCAAAGATGATCCGATTTTGAAGATGGTAATGGCAGCGCGCCAAGGCGGCAGGAATATTTCAGACGCACTCATAAACCCTGTGGCGGTTACGTTTGGTATTCCCGACGAAAAGATAGCGGATACCGAGATGACGAAAAAGATTAAAAAAATCCATACCGAGGCGGCACTGTTTGCGACCCAAAACATTGTCACCTGGGCCGAGGAGTTTGCCGCGGATACCGGCAAAAAATTGATGATCATGCTTTCCTTCGGTCGCGGCAATGTAGCGAAACATTTGTCTGGAGAGCCCCGTTTTGACCAGGATTTTGTCGAATGGTTAAAAGATAAATCCTATCCGGTCATTGATATGCGCGATGTTTTCGCCGCAGATTACAAAAAGTACAAGGTAGATATCGATCAGTACCTTGCGCCTTTTTATAATGGCCATCATACTCCAAGGGGCAATTTCTTTACTGCCTGGGCAATAAAGGACGAGGTAATTCAGTGGCTGAACCCGAAATCCCTGCCTTATCGTTAGGCTGTATGAGGTTGCATTAGTAGTCCGTAACGTCTGAAATGACAGGCACGCAAATCAAATGTTATACTAATTGTGTATAATCAAAGCGCTTATTCATGTCATTTCGAGCGAAGCGAAGCGGAGTCGAGAAATCTTGTTTCAATAGATTTCTCCACTTCGGGCCACTCCGTGGCCCTCCGGTCGAAATGACAAAGGTTTAAATAATTATCACATTTGGTATTAGGGAGTATTAGACTCCAACGAGTCCGGTTCTGCCCAGATGGGTAGCCTCATGAATCCTTTATTGAAAGACTGATTCGGTTCTTGCTAAGGTCTATATCAAGAACGGTAACTTTGACCTTCTGTTGTACTTTGACTATGTCGGCGGGATTCTTCACGTAGTGGCGTGACATGTTGCTTATGTGCACGAGACCATCCTGATGGACCCCAATATCCACGAACGCACCGAAGTTGGTCACGTTGGTTACAATCCCGGGCAGCTTCATGCCAACTTCGATATCTTCGATTTTATTGACGCCTTCGGCGAAGCTGAAAATCTCAAACTGCTTGCGTGGGTCTCTGCCCGGTTTGGCCAGCTCCTGCATGATGTCGTTTAGCGTGGGCAGTCCTACGGTGTCGCTGACATAATCCTGCAGACGGACTTTCATTCGAAGCGATTTGTCCTTCATCAGATCCGCGACTGAGCAGCCGGCGTCCGCAGCCATTGCATCGACAACATGATAGCTTTCGGGGTGCACGGCACTCGAATCGAGCGGATTGACGGCGTCCCGTATTCTCAGAAAGCCCGCCGCCTGTTCGAAGGCCTTCGCTCCGAGGCGGTGAACCTTTTTCAGTTGCTGCCGGGATTTGAAAGGCCCGTTTTCGTTCCTGTAGTCGATAATATTCCGAGCCAGTTGCGGCCCGAGCCCCGAGACGTATGTCAATAACTGCTTGCTGGCCGTGTTGACCTCGACTCCGACGCTGTTGACGCAACTGATGACGACGTCGTCGAGGCCTTGCCTCAGCAGTGACTGGTCCACATCGTGCTGGTACTGACCTACTCCGATCGACTTCGGATCGATCTTTACCAGCTCGGCAAGAGGATCCATCAGTCTTCGCCCGATGGAGACCGCGCCGCGAACAGTCACGTCCTGATCGGGAAATTCTTCACGCGCCACCTGAGATGCCGAATAAATCGAGGCGCCGCTTTCGTTGACCATAATCACGGGAATGTCCCTGGCGAACTTGATATTCCTGATGAAAGCTTCAGTCTCACGGCTTGCCGTGCCGTTGCCTATGGCTATTGCCTCGATATTAAACCGCTCACACAAGGAAGCTGTTTTAGCCGCATCCGATGCTGCCAGTTTCTGGCTCTGATGCGGAAAAATCACATCGGAATGCTTCAACCGACCCTGTCGGTCAAGGCACACAACCTTGCATCCCGTGCGAAAGCCCGGATCGATGGCCAGCACGTTCTTCTGGCCAAGGGCGGGGGCAAGCAGCAATTGCCGCAGATTCTCAGCGAAAACTCTTATGGCTTCCTCGTCGGCCCTGAGTTTTGTCACGGCAAGAATCTCCGTTTCCATCGATGGCGATAGAAGTCTTTTGTAGCTGTCGGTTACAGCTTCTTTGACATGCGCCGAACAAGCTGATTGTCCCTTGATGAACAACCTTTCAAGTATCAGAAGGGCCTGTTCTTCTGGTGCTGTAACCTGCAATTTCAGAAAACCTTCCCTTGCACCTCTCCGCATCGCCAGAATCCTATGCGACGGCGCCTTGGCAACCGGTTCGGAGCCGTCGAAGTAGTCCTCGTATTTACGCCCCTCTTCTTC
>JBARRE010000176.1:0-2033 GCA_049644065.1 Sedimentisphaerales bacterium
CGGATATGCAATTGCACTTGGTTTCTGCGCGGCGTTCGGTACGATTATCCCACCTGTATTTCGCGGTGAGTTTGGCTATTTAGTCACCCATGTATCAGGCTTAACTACACTTGCCGGAGTCCTTATATGTCTGGTGGGCATTGGAATATGCGGATGGGCCGGTGTATCGAAAGAGAACGAACTTTCGGAGGAAAAGAAGAAAGAAATTATCAAGGAATTTAACTTTACCAAGGGACTCCTCGTTGCAATATTTGCCGGCGTGATGAGTGCGTGCATGGCATTCGCGATAGCAGCGGGAAGACCGATTGCCGAGCTTGCAGTGGAGCATGGAACACCGTCTTTGTGGAAGGTCAATCCCATCTATATCATTATCTTTGCAGGTGGATTCACCACGAATTTTATCTGGTGTGTTATCCTGAATATTAAAAACCGGACGGCGAAAAACTACCTTGATACCGCTAATAAATCGATCGGCGGCAATTATATCTTTTCAGCCCTGGCCGGCATTACCTGGTATTTTCAGTTCATGTTCTATGGGATGGGCACAACTCGAATGCGTGGTTATGGATTTTCAAGCTGGTCTATCCACATGGCCTTTATCATCGTCTTCAGCAACATATGGGGACTGATTTTCCACGAATGGAAGGGCTCCGGCAGACGCACGCATCGACTCATTTTTCTCGGTATCCTTGTGCTCGTCGGGTCCATATTTGTTGTCGGACTGGGTATATATCTTGAATCTATCGGGATGTAGGAAAGTAGGGTGGGGCTTGCCCCACCGATACTGCTAAGGAAAGACAGTTTGTCAATGGCAAAGAAAGAGACAATGACTTCGAGGCAGCGTGTCCTCAAGGCCCTCAACCATCAAATCCCGGACAGGATACCAATAGACCTTGGCGGCTTCCAGACTGGCATACATAAGAAGGCTTATATCGAATTGCTCGATTATCTGGGCATTGACGATGAGGTGAAAATTCTTGACCCCGTCCAGCAACTTGCCCAACCGTGCGAAGAGCTCCTGGAGCGTTTTCATGTCGATATTCGTTATGTGTGTGCTCATGGTCCCGAGAGTTTCAAGGGGGGCATCGAACAGAATACGCGCCGGGGCAAGCTCTGGCACGACCTCAAAGATGAGTTCGGCGTCGTCTGGTCTATGCCGGACGACCAGCAGCTTTATATGGATATCTCACATCACCCGCTGGCCGACGCCGCTATAAAAGACCTTGCAGACTATCCCTTCCCCAAAGGAGATGATCCGACGAGGTTCACCGGCGTTCGCGAAAAGGCTTTGGAATTACGCAACGAAACACCGTACGCGATATCAACCGGCATTTGCGGCGTAGTATATGAAATTTGCTGGTATATGCGGGGCCTCGAACGGTGGTTCATGGATATGATCGAGAATCCCGGATTTTGTGAAGCCCTTCTCGATAAAACACTCAAGTTCTGGCTTGACTATTTCGACGGTTTTTTGGCCGAAGTGGGAGACATTGTCGACATTGTGATGATAGGGGACGATCTTGCAGGCCAAAACGGCCCTCTATTTTCTCCGGTTTTCTACCGTAAAGTAGTAAAACCCAGGCAGAAGAAGCTTGTCCGGCACATCAAATCCTTAACGAATGCTAAAATCTGGTATCATACCTGTGGCTGCTGTTTCGAGTATATCCCGGAGCTTATCGACAATGGTATCGATATTCTCAATCCCGTTCAAATCGGCCTGCCCAATATGGAGCCGGAAACGCTCAAAGAGAGATTTGGAAGGCAAATTGTTTTCTGGGGTGGGGGCATCGATGCCCAGCATGTTTTACCTTTTGCCGGGCCCGCCGAAATCCGCGAGCACGTCCGCAGGAACGTTGAAATATTTAAGCCCGGCGGCGGCTACGTGTTCAATAATGTCCACAACATCCAGGTCGGCGTCCCGCCTGAAAACATCGTGGCTTTATTCGATGCAGCGTACGAATTCGGATTCTACGATTGATAATAAAGGTTGTTTCGGCTGGTTTTTATTTTCCTGTCGAGTTATCCGGTAATTG
>JBARRE010000177.1:0-11051 GCA_049644065.1 Sedimentisphaerales bacterium
GTGCTGACATCAACAAACGTCCCAACGAAAACGACTGCCCCCCTCTGTTCTACGCCGTCTGGGAGGGTTACCAAAGGGGCATCAAGATTCTCATCGACGCTGGAGCCAACGTCAACGCCGAGGACGAGAACGGTTGGACGCCTCTGCACTTCGCAATCAATGACACCAACGCAGACGTGGCTAAGCAGTTCATTGGGACCGGAGTCAAGATACCTGCTTTGCACAATTCCATACTCGAAGGAAATTTGGCTAGGGTAAAACAGTTTATCGAGAGCGGCACGAATGTAGACACCAAGGACAAATTCGGTTGTACACCTGCTTATTGGGCTTTGTCTGTTAGGCAGAAAGAGCTATTCGAATACCTGTTAAACAAAGGTGCAGACGTTAATGCGAAGACAGATGCAGGCCGCACCCTTCTGCACCAAGCAATCACAGCCGGCTTCGTGGAGATCGCCAAGTCCCTCATTGCCAAAGGTGCGGAAGTCGACGCCAAACCTGACAGTGGCAACACGCCACTAAAAATCGCCGCAGGGGCTGGCCATAAGGAAATTGTCAAACTGCTCATTGCCAACGGGGCTGTTGTCAACGTTACGGCGAAAAACGGCACGCACCCGCTGGGCGATGCGGCAGTGGGCGGGCACGAAGAAGTGGTCAAGTTGCTCCTTGCCAGCGGTGCTAAGGTCAACCTGCAACCGGAAGACAAATTGATGTGTGGAACTGCACTCCACGCGGCAGCCAGAGGTGGTCACATTGCCATTTTTGACCTGTTCATCGCTAACGGCGCGGATGTTAACGCAGTGTGCAAACATGGTACACCGCTTCATTTGGCCATTGCTCCCAGACCTGACGTGGAGGACAAAAGAAGCGTGGAGATCGTCGAAAAGCTTCTTGCCCACGGGGCAAACGTCAATGCGAAATCACCCTCACGCGGCCGCACACCTCTTCACCAGGCAACCAACAGAGGACGCTACAAGTTGGCCGAACGCCTCATTGCCGCCGGTGCCGACGTAAGCGCCAAAGACAAAGAGGGCCACACTCCCTTATGGTATGCCACAGAAAAGGACCGCACCGAAATCGTCGAACTGTTGCGCAAGCATGGGGCAAAAGAATAATTTTTGTTGGTTTGCTACGGGTTTTCTCTGCCGGGAGAAGGTATTTCGGCCTGCCAGTTGACCGGGTCGTTTCCGTATTCGGCCGGATTAATCCGGCTCAATGAGTAACCGATACCGTCCGGTTCGACTGGCCATGGGTCAGTATCGCCCGGGGTATCGTCCGGATGCGAGCCGTCGCTGTAATTGACTCGGTCGACGCGGATCCACTGCCGGAGGCCCTGGGTATCGGCGTCGCCGGGCATGCTGAGCTGGATTTTCTCTCCGGCGTTGTCGAGCTTGCCGGTGTCCCACTCGAATACCTGCACGCCAGCGGGAATGCTATACCTTGTGGCTAACGCTGTCCAATCGCTGACTAATAACAAATGCTCGCCGGGTTCTAACGTCACGGGCGAATCCGTTGGGAAGAAGAATTCTATCCCCGGGTTGTCGGGATCGTCCGTAAATCGCCAGGGCTCACCGGTGACGGGGTCGTACAATACGACTGGCGAGTCGCTGATGTTGAGAAGCGCGTCGTATTCCGTGTCGCGGGCATCCTGCCCGCGATCCGAGGGCGGGACGCCCTCGGCACTGGGCGGATTGTACATAATCTCGTTGATAACGAGAGGCCCGACTTTCGGGTAGGCGTTGTCGCCGCCCGGCGTATTTTCGCTCATTGCCACGAAGTTGTACGAACCTGTGCTCTTGAGATATCTGCCGAAAGATACGCCGGTCTCGGAAGCTCCGAACTTTTCAATGTCGCTGTAACCGGTCAGCTCGCCGCCGGAGCCGGAATACAGGTATAAAGTTTCGCCGTTCTCACTGAGTCCGAACCCTTCGACTCCGCTCAGGGTGAAGAAAGGTTCCTTCATGCCGAGCGAAGACGAGGCATTGCCGAAATGAAGGTCTTCGTAGAAGACGATGTAGCCGTAGGGTTCCATAATCGTGGTATCGGGGATTTCGTATTTCTTCAGGTCCTGCTCGCCGTCGCTGAGGAACCAGCCGCCTATGTTGACGGCATGGCCGTTCGTGTTGTAGAGCTCTATCCAGTCCGGGGCTTCTGCATGTGAATGGGCGAGAATTTCGTTGATAATCACGCCGCCGATCTCCGGAGCCTGACCGGCGTTATCGGTGCCGGGAGAGCCGCCTGGGCCGGTGCTCGGGCGCCAAGTGCTTTTGTCTCCCCAGGCAATTGGATCGGTGTTAAGCGGATCTATAACCACGAGCGAGAAATCCATGCCGTCGGTTATGGTAAACCAGTTGTCGCTGTACTTGAAGTTGTGAATGGTCAAGCCTGCGGCGTCCAGCAGCTCGATGCGTTCGCCGGCGTTGTTCAGGCTGCCGGAATAGTCGCCTGCAATATTAAGAGCCGGGCCGTACTTATTTGTGAAAGCATTCATGTCCTCGACAACCAGAATGTATTGATCAGGAGCAAGATCCACGTCCGGGATGGTTATGTCGATTCCATTCGTAAAGCTAACATAATTGAGGTTAATGGTTTCTGCTCCGATGTTTTTCAGTTCGATGAACTCGGTGGTGTCGCGGGCATCCTGCCCGCGATCCGAGGGCGGGACGCCCTCGACACGGCTTGGATTGTACATAATCTCCGTGATGCGCAGGTTTTCAGCGACCGGTCCGACGGCAAAGACTGCCTCGTTCAATGCGCTCCATGTGCTGCCGCTTGACACGCGTGCCTGAACATGTGTGCTTTTGGTCAGAGTGACAGGCCCGGTGTATGCGCTTGCTTCGGAGCGATTGACCGCCCCACCAGGTAGACGGGGATCTGCGCCGCTGAGCGAAAACCATATCGTGCCGGATGCACTCATTGACAGCCTGCTGTTGGTATCGACATGGCCGCCGTGCTGATTGACGCCGTTTATGCTAAACACCGGCGCATCTACTCTTGGGTAGAGATTGGCGCTTTTCAGGGAATTAAGGACGCTGTTTGAACGGCCCGGAAGAAAGCTGTTCAGCTTGCCTTCGGCGGTTTTGAGCCAGTCCTCGCGTGTGTAGGGCGTGGATCTTCGGTTGTCACCCCATCTGGCGGACTCGCCGACGATGGTGCGGTCGAGTTGGTTCATTCGGGCTTGAAATAGTTGAGCCGAAGCCGGGTAAGAGAGCGGGCCGCCATTGAAGAAATGCCGGTGTACGTGGTCGGCAAATCTCATTCGGTAATCGGCGTTTCCATCAAGCTTGTTGTGAATATCCGACGGGCTTTCACCTACATCGTTGCCTCCTTCGACCGTATGCTCGGCATCCCAGGAGTGAAAGCGCCATCTTCCGTCCGAATAATTGTGATGGGTTGCATACCAGTTCTTATGCGGCCAATCGTGGTTCCCGCAGAACCAGTTGGCCAGCAGGTAAGTGATGAAATTATCGACGTCCAGCTTCTGGGTCAATGTGTTGTACTTAGCCAGATTAGTCGGGTCGGATTGCACGGTGTTTGCGGCGCTTACCATCGAATTATAGTTTGCGGTAGCACTGCCGCCTATGCCGTTGTTGATGACGTTTCCGCTGTTATGTTTTATCGCGTCGTAGTCGTCCTCGTCGCCGCCGAACATTTCCGCCGCCCAAGCGTGGTCGGGCCGTTCGTGGATGTAGTACATACCCCAATACAGGCCGTTGATGTAGATATGGGCATAGGAGCCGTGAGGGGAATGGCCGCCCATGGCGTTGTGAAGGTCGGCAACGTACTGGTCCTGGACGTACAGGGCAGTGTTTGTCTGGTCGCTGCCGGGATGCAGCCACGAGTGGTTAAGAACCCCGTCCAGCACGAAAGTGTTGTGGCGGTCCACGGGTGAATCGGCGAACAGCTTGAAATTCAGTTTCGGCGGGCCGCCGGTTGCTTTAAGGTCGTCGGTTTGAGTCTTGAATCTCGGGCGCATGGAGAGCTTGAATGACTTCCATCTGTTCAGGCTCGTACCTCCGCCGCTGACACCCCCCTGCATAGCTATGGCACAGTTTACCTGAAATTCGTCTTTGGTGTTAGGGTCGATATACTCGATCGAAGCGACGCGCTCGGTGCCGTCCTGGGACTGGTTGATATAAATGCCCCTGCTTCCGAACCAGTCGTCTTTGTCCATCACAAGGGAAATAGTAGGAGCCGACTTGAGGTCGTCTATGATAGTATTTGCATAGAGTCCATCGAAGCGGTCCCTGCCGTTCTGTCCGACAACATCCGGGTCGACCTGGTAATCGCCGGTAACAGAACCCCACGAACTCGGATAACCCGAAGGAGCAACCTGAGAGCCGGTGACGGCATTCGTGGCCTGTTTGATGACGTCGTCGAGGAAGATATATGTATGCGTGTCGACGTTGGTGGACTTCCAGCCCGGCAAGAACGCCATCGCCCGCAGGCAGGTTGTTGTAATGATTCTGATAGGCGAGGCGGGATTGTAATATACACCATGACTCGTAGTCGGAGTGCTTCCGTCGGTGGTATAGCGAATCATCGCACCGGGTGTTTCACAGGTGATCTGCATGTCGAACGGCGCATTATAAAAGCCGCGGTCATGGCTGAATTTCGTATCGGCCACTACGGCCAGATATGAACCGTTGTTCGATGCTCCAGGAGTAGGATGAAGGGTCACCAGATTGCTCGTGGCGTCAGGGTCACGGCCGTAAGAAACATCCGGCGTCTGGTCACCGAAGGTAACGCTATCCAGAAGCGTTGTTCCGTCGGTATCGAACAGGCCGATTTCTTCGCCGGCATCGGCGCCGAGCTCAAAGCTCGCGTGGAATCCGGCGTCGGTTGTATCGTTGTCGGCCCATATCAGCAGGTAGCCGCCCGGCGAAATAGTGGTATCCGAAGGATTTTCATTAGGAACCCGCCACTTAGCCGGCTCGGACAAATCGTCTGTCAGGTACATTCCGCCGATGTTGATAGCTTCTTCGCCGGAGTTGTAGATTTCGATCCAGTCATCGCGCTCACCCTGAGGGTCGGTGATACCGAGATCGTTCCTGGCGAGAAGTTCGTTAATGACCAGGATGGCACCCTCACCTTCACGCCAGTTTTCGGCCAGGATGGCGAAGTCGGCCATATTGACGCCGTCCCGGGCGTTGAGGTCGGCGGGGCTTCTCTGAGGACCAAGCCACTGTGCGGCAAAGAGCACTAAGTCTTGCCAATTGACTTTATTGTTCCCGTTCAAATCACCCAGCAACGGTTCGATTATGGTTATAATAACCGAACTGCTTTGAAATTGGGGAACTTCGTCCCAGACCTGGAGCTGCAGTGCGTAATCGCCCGGCTCGGAAAATATCGCGCAGGGATCCGCGATGTTATCACCAGGTTCGAATGTCACTGTCCCGGGGCCGCTGAGTTTCGACCATTTTATCGTTAATATTCCAACGTCGCACGGGTCATCGTCCTCGATAATCGGGCTTAGCTGCAGGCTGTTGTTCGGCCATGTAAGCGAATAGTAGTCTCCGGCATCAACTTCCGGTGGGCGATTCCCGGCTTTACCAAGCTCTTCGAGCATGAATCCGCCAAAGGGATACGCTCTTCCATCCTCGGCTTCGGGAGCGGCTTCGGCCCTGATCTTGAAACTTCCGCCGGCAGAGGGTACAATCTCGTCCCATCGAATGACATACCCGGTGACACTGTTATTTCCGGCCAGTAGTTTGGATTCGTTCCCGCTCCTCTCGACAATCCCGTCGCTGCTGTTATTGACATAGCTGACGGCGTTGCTGATAGTGAAAAGCGTAATCCGGCTGGGATACATCCTTGAGCGAACAGCGGTGCCGACGAAACTATACGTCTTTGCCGGGTCTAATCCGGTGAATTCTATCTCGACCCACCAGCCGGAACTGCCGTAGTAGACGAGGTTCGGCCCAAAATCCACGATATTGTTGAATATCTCGTAAGCTTCCGTGCCCTGAGTAGGATTGCCGCCTGAACTGCCGCTGCTAACGCTCAGTCCTGCATTTCCCATCGTGAATGTTACGGTGGGCATTGAGGCTTCGGAAGCCGTTTCGAAGTTCTTCAGCCGGCCCGTGGAATGAACTGAATCGTTATTATGAATAGTCCAGCCGGTCACATTCGCCGCCGTCGAGTCCCCTGCCTCTCGAAGGTTGTCGTTATATGCGACCCATTCGGACCGCGTTGTACCCGCGGCCAGACCAATAAACAATATTACAACGAAAAAGTAGGGGCAACCCCGTGCGGTTGCCCAGGGCAGGCACATTGGCCTGCCCCTACCACGTTTTGTACGTTTTATTAAGTTTTTTTTCAAACAGCAAGTCCTATAATGCGAATTTGCATCAACCAACTCTACCTATATTAACATATTAAAGCTGTTAAATCAATACGTATTGTAGTTTTATGCTGTTCCAAAGATTTTTTCTCCGAATTGCTGCTAAAACGGTTTCTTCACACGAAATTGTACAAATCCGAAATTTTAGTCGGTATTGAACTCTTGCCTGATAGTTGGCAGGTCTGTAGAATCGTGTCTAAATGTCGTCACGGGCGACGGGACACGTGATCCGAGTGACGTAAAAGTATAAGCAGGAGGAACAAAGTGGGAAGTATTGAAGAAGGCGTAAAACAGGCCGTTGAGAATTGTCTGAAAGTCAAGGCGGGCGAGAGCGTAGTCATTATTACCGATGCTGAGACAATCGAAATCGGTTCAGCTATTAAAGCTGCCATCGAAAAGATTACCGCCGAAGTTAAATTCTTTGTGATGGAGGACTTCGGCGAAAGACCGATAGATTATCCGAAAGACATAGACGATGCCATTAAGGCTGCTGACGTCAGTATCTATGCAGCCCAGGGCGCCGAAGGAGAGCTCCAGACCTTCCGAATGCGGATGCTCAAGGCGGTTGAGGCCAATACAAGGCTCAGGCATGGCCACATGATTGGAATCACGCCGGAGATTATGAAAGACGGGATGTGCAGTGATTACGAAGAGATTCAGCGTGTCAGCAGGCTGGTTTATGAGAAGGTTAGAAACGCGAGTAAAATCAGGGTTGTAACTGAAAAAGGAAACGATTTCGTGGCTGAATTCAGTCCGGAACTCAAATGGCTAATCGAAGATGGTGATATCCCGCCGGGTGATTGGAAGAACCTTCCTGATGGAGAAGTATGTACATGCCCGGTTAATGTCAACGGTATGGTTATCTTCGACGGCTGTCTCGGGGATTTCTTCACTGAAAAATATGGTTCTCTTGAGAGCACTCCCATTATCATAGAGGTTGAAAACGGCAGGGCCATAAAAGAAAGTATCCAATGCGAAAACGAGCAACTTCGGCATGAATTTACCAAATACCTCTTTGAGATCGATGAGAACAGCAATAGGATCGGGGAATTTGCCATCGGAACGAACACCGGTCTGACTAAGCTGATCTACAATCTGCTTCAGGATGAGAAGTTTCCCAGCGTGCATATTGCTTTCGGCAGCCCCTGCCCCGGTAAAACCGGTGCCGAGTGGGACAGCAAAGCACACGTTGACGGCATGATAAAGAATCCAACTATCTATGTAGATGGCGAAATGCTGATGGATAAAGGTGAATTCTGCTTAACAGATGATTAAACTCGAACGGAGAGAATAAAAAATGAGAGAGATTAACAGCCGCCGTGAGTTTCTAAAGACCATGCTTGGAGGCGCTGGAGCAGCTTTTTTACCCGCCGGTGCAATGCAGCGGGCTGCTGCCAGGCACAGGAAACCGCTCAATTTCGTATTCTTCCTCGTCGATGACTTCGGATGGATGGACATTGGCGCCAATAATCCCCACTGCTTCTACGATACGCCGAATATCGACCGGCTGGCACGTTCCGGCATGAACTTCACCAATGGCTACGCGGCAAATCCGGTATGCAGCCCGACGCGTTACAGCATAATGACGGGCAAGTACCCATCCCGCGTTGATGCGACCGAGTGGTTCAGCGGCAAGCGCTCCGGGCGGTTTAATCCGGCACCGCTCAATGACTGGATGCCGCTTGAAGAAGTCACCCTGGCCGAGGCCCTGAAAGAGCACGGCTACAAGACGGCATTTCTCGGTAAGTGGCACCTCGGCGCCGACGAGAAGTATTGGCCTGAAAACCAGGGCTTTGACGCTAACGTAGGTGGCTGGGCGGTAGGTTCACCTCGCGGCGGCTATTTCGCCCCATTCGATAATCCCCGGCTTGGTGATTATCCCGAAGGTTCACACCTGCCTAAGATCCTGACAGACGAATCGTTAAGTCTGCTCGACGAGTACAGAAACAATCCTTTCCTGCTATACCTGGCGTACTACTCCGTCCACACGCCGCTTCAGGGCAGGGACGACCTGATAGCCAAGTACCAAGCCAGGCGACAGGAAATATTGGACGCCGAAGAGCGGGAGTTTGGGCCGGAAGAGCAGGTCTGGCCGGTGAACAACCAGCGACAGGTTCGACTCCGGCAATGTCACGCTGTGTATGGGGCTATGGTCGAAGCTATGGATGAACAGATCGGCCGTGTGCTGGACAAGCTTGAGCAACTTGGCATCTCCAATGACACGGCTGTTATCCTTATGTCCGACAACGGCGGATTATCGACCAGCGAAGGCTCGCCGACGTCCAATCTGCCGCTGCGCGGAGGTAAGGGCTGGGTATACGAAGGCGGTATCCGCGAACCTTTCCTGATCTGCTGGCCCGGCGTGACAAAGCCCGGTTCGGAATCCGATGTACCGGTAATCAGTACTGATTTCTATCCGACTATTCTCGATATGGCCGGCTTACCTTTGAAGCATGACCAGCACCTGGACGGAGTGTCACTGGTGCCGCTGCTGAATGGCGCTACGAGTATTGATCGCGACGCTATCTATTGGCATTATCCGCACTACTCCAATCAGGGCGGCTTCCCCGGCGGCGCAATTCGAATGGGCGACTTCAAGCTCATCGAACGTTTCGAGGATGGTCGAGTTCACCTTTACGACGTGCAGAACGACATAGGCGAACGCGAGGACCTGGCCTCTCAATACCCGGAGCGGGTCGAGCAGATGCGCAATAAGCTGCACGCCTGGTATATCGAGGTCGATGCGAAATTCCTTCAACCAAAAGGTGATAATCAAAATCCTTGGCGCCCTGAATAGGCCGGCATAATTTAGCGATTCAACTTTGCTGCCACGATACCGGTCGAATGTCTGCAATTTTGGACTCGTCCAATTCAATTCCAAAACCCGGCCGGTCCGGCAGTTCCAACATCCCGTCTACGGGCCGGAGTTGGTACTTCTCGAAATCGTAGTAGTTGCTCATCTTCTGAATCAGGTATTCCACAAGGGGACAAATCTCTACCGGTTGGCTTGCTACCACGTGCATGGCGGCGTGGAGACTGTGGCCGTGCGGGATGACGTTAACTCCATGCACTGATGCCAGCGTACATATCTTGACCAGCTCGCTGACCCCGCCGCACCATTCCGGGTCGGCCTGAACCACCATGATAGCATCGGCCTTGAGGAACTTGTGTACATCCCAGCGGCCGTAGAAATGCTCACCCGTTGCCACCGGGATCGAGGTTTCGCGGCTCAGCTCGATGAAGGCGTCCAGGTTGGCTGTTTGGAAAGGCTCTTCTATCCATCGAGGACGATATTGCTCCGTCCGCCTGGTCCAGGCCAGGGCATATTGAAGGTCCCATTGCCAGAATGCGTCGAACATGAGGTCCACATCGTCCCCAACCGCTTCGCGGAGCAAGCGAACAACTTTCACATCTTCTTCGATACCATCCGGGCCAGAATTTGGGCCGCGGTCTCGCACAAACCACTTTTGATGCCGGTATCCCTGCTGCTTCAATTCCTGTGCTTTCGCGCGCAGCGCCGACGGTTCCTGCGAGAACCCCAGACAACTGGCATAGGCCCTGACTTTGTTGCGCGAACCGCCGAGAAGCCGATAAACCGGCAGGCCGAAGAGTCGGCCGCGAAGGTCCCAGAGCACATTGTCCACGGCACTGAGGGCCATAATGTAGTGGCTGCCGCGAGAGTGCCTGCTTGCCCGGAACATCTTGTCCCAATACGCCTCGTATGCCAGCGGGTCCTGTCCGATCAGGTTTCGCTTGAAGAATTGATCGACGAACATCGCGGCCTCATTATCAATCGGGCCGTAGAGTCCCGCCGGGCCGCCATTGGTATGGACTTTCAGATAGAGGGCCTTTCTCTTGTTCTTGCCCGTTAATTGCAGGATTTCCACTTTTGTGATTTCCAAGTCCCCATGCTTGCCTGAACCTGCTGACTCAGCAGCGGAAATAATCCCGGTACGGGTACCCATGCCGGAGGCCACACCCATAGCTGCAAGACCCGTTAGAAAACTACGTCTTTTCATACAATCAATCATTTATATCTCCTTCTACGAAAAATCGTTTTACGATATTCTGATAGTATATGTCGAAGCCGGGGTAGTTGCCACACTTGATTCACACAAGTAGAAATGTTAACATTGCTCCGACAATCCGGGCAGACCCGGCAAAAAGAAAGGAGTGTGTCTTATGCGTTCGATTTTTTACAGTTTTGTTTTGGTAGTATTGTTGTTGATCCCGTTTTGTCCCGGTTGTGCGCAGCTACCCACAAATCAGCAGGTCAGCAGCACGTCACGCTGCGTCGTTGACTCTTCATGGCCTCAGAAACCGGAAAGTTTCGAATGGGCCCAGATGCCCGGCATTACTTTGGACTCCCAAGATCAGGTTTACATCTTTACTCGCAGCCGGCCGGCCGTGCAGGTTTACAAAACCGACGGCACGTTTGTGCGCGCCTGGAACTCGGGAGATTTCAGCGGTGCTCATTACATCAGAATTGACCAGGAGGGGAACATCTGGACTGCTAATATTACAGATCATGTGGTGCGCAAGCACAGTCCCGAAGGCAAGCTGCTGTTGACGCTCGGTGAGCCGGGGATTGCCGGCACCGACCAGGGACATTTCGACAAGCCGACCGATATGGCCGTTCTCCCATCCGGCGACATCTTTGTCGCGGACGGGTACGGCAACAGGCGAGTCGTCCACTTCGATGCGAACGGCA
>JBARRE010000178.1:0-12011 GCA_049644065.1 Sedimentisphaerales bacterium
ACACATGCCAGCATCCAAAGCTCCGACCTTGCCAGGGCGAGACAATGGCGCGACCAATACCAAAAACCGATTATCTACGATGAGTGCAAATACGAAGGGAATATTCCGCAGGGCTGGGGTAATATCACCGCGAAGGAGATGGTGCACAGGTTCTGGTTGGGAACCATTGCCGGCTGCTACGTCGGGCACGGCGAGACCTACAAACATCCGGAAGATATTCTCTGGTGGTCGAAAGGCGGCGTACTTCATGGGCGAAGCCCGGCAAGAATCTCGCTGCTGAAAGAAATTATGGAGCCGACGCCTTTCGACGAGATGGTTCCGGGCGAACTGCCCGGCGGCAATTACACCCTTTCAAAAGAAGGGGAGCTTTATTTCGTCTACTTGACACAATCAGAGCCGGTGAGTTTGGATTTGCCCGGCCCGGGGAAATACAAGGTCGATGGAATCGACACGTGGGATATGACGATTGCCTCTCTTGGCAGCGCATCTGACGGCACGTTCCGCTTTACTCCGCCAAAGCCAAATTACCTTCTCCGCTTGTCGGTCTATGAGCCGGGTGAGAAAATGCGGCCCGAAGTCAAAGCTTCTGCCAACCCAATCGAGGGCATCGCTCCTCTGAAAGTTCAATTCTCGGCATCAACAGACCTGCAATGCAAATGGCAGTTCGGGGACGGAAGCTCCTCGTCCGAGAAAAATCCAGTTCATACTTACAAAGAGCCGGGGCTTTATACGGCCACCCTGACCGTCACGGCACAGGACGGACTTTCTTCAAGTATGCCGCTTGGCATTGCGGTTGACAGGACTGCCGGGGCGCCAATCGTGAGGGTGGGATTCGAGAGTGGCGAGAGTTCCGGAATTGAATTGCACGGAAAGATTAGACGCGGCAACGACGCATCGTATGATTTCGGTGACGGCGAACCATGGAAGTGGCTTTCGGTAGGGGACGGCCCTATTGAAGCGCTGGAGAAATTGCGGTCGTTCACGATACTCGGCTGGGCGAATCCGACGAGTCTGAAGATCGGAAGCGGAGGCAATCGCATTGCATTCAACCTGAATTACAATCGCTCCGGATTTGACCTGGTCCATCTAAAGGACGGCCGGCTTCGGCTTGCTGTCAACGAATGGCCCGACGGAATTCGTAATGACAGCTCGCCGGACAGGCTCCGCATCGGCAAATGGACGTTCTTTGCCGTCACGTATGATGGGAGCAGGCAATAGGATAATGTCCACTGGTACTTCGGCGATGCGGACAGCCCTGCAAAGTTTGACAAGACAACGAGCTATTCCCGCGGGCCGACTGGAAAAGGCAGCGGCACACTTACAATAGGCAATTATAACGAGAGCATCCATCAGTCCGGCAAGGACCGGCAGTTCCGGGGACGCCTACGGGGAATAGAAATATTCGGCAGCCGAATCGGACCGCGGGGTGCTTTATCGCTAAGTGAAATTCGTAAGCGCCAATAGAAGGATCGGCCAAATATAAGCTCGTAGTCCTTTTGATTAGTCAAAAGGACTACGAGCATGATGTGACTAAACCTTTTCAGAAAGGATTGCGTAGATGGAAAAGAAAACCGTTCGTACGGGAATTATTGGTTCGGGTTTTGCCGCAACGTTCCATTTCGAATGTTTGAAGAAAGTCCACGGCACCAACGTCGAGGTCGAAGGCGTTTTCGCCACAGACACAGAACAAGCGGCATCGTATGCCAAACAACGAGGGATCCGCGCTTACGACAGTCTGGAGAAGCTGCTCGATAAGGTTGACGTTATTCACGTCTGCACGCCGCCCGTGGCTCATGAGCCGATTGCAATCGCCGCACTTGAGCGGGACAAGTTCGCCATTGTGGAAAAACCGCTCACCGGCTACTTCGGCGACGGCTCGGAAGATGTCAACGGCGACACTTTCCCCAAAACCGATGCGCTGGATCGTTCCCTTGCGAGCATAGAACGGATACTCGAAGCCGAATCGAAAAGCAAGGGCAGGATTCTCTACGCCGAGAACTGGATCTATGCCCCTTCAATTCAGAAGGAGCGCGAGGTTATCGAAAAAACCGGCGCCCAGATTCTCTGGATCTACGGCGAGGAAGCACACTCGGGCTCGCACGCAACTACGTATGCCTACTGGAAATTCTCCGGCGGCGGTGTAATGATCGGCAAAGGCTGTCACCCGCTCACGGCGGCACTTTATCTAAAACGCGTCGAAGGCAACGCCAGGAACGGCAAACCGATTCTGCCGAAGGCCGTCTCGGCTCGCACGCACGCAATCACCCGGCTGCCCGGCTTCGAGGACAAAGGCCATATACGCTGCGACTACCACGATATCGATGACTTTTCCCTCATGCACGTAGTCTTCGAAGACGGCACGATTGCGGATATCTTCGCCTCTGACATTATCGTCGGCGGCATCCACAACTGGCTCCAGGTCTCGGCCAACAATCACCGGACCATCTGCAACATCAATCCGAACACGGCGATGCAGACATACAACCCGGTTGATGCTTACTTCAAAGATATTTACGTCGTGGAGAAGACCGGCACGAAACAGGGCTGGTCGAATCCGTCGCCGGATGAGGACTGGTTCACGGGATACCCGCAGGAGATTGAGGCGTTCTATCGAACCATCGCGTACGGCGATGCGTTGGAGACGACCAGTAACCTTGCCGCCGATTGTATCTCGACGATATACAGTGCATACGTCTCGGCTGAAAAAGCGGGAACGGAAGTTCCCATTAAAACATTTTGACTTTTTAAATAAAATATGTCGTTCGACAAAAAAAGACACAAAGAAGTTTCGTAGGGTGGGCCTTGGCCCACCGATCCAAATGGTGGGGCAGAGCCCCACCCTACAGCTAACGGTCGTACTTCTCAGGGGCTTGAAATGGAATTTCTCGGGCTGCACTACGCGATTTGGATTATCCTTGCATTATACTTCGCCGGAATGCTACTTATGGGCTGGTGGAGCAAGCGGGGCATTCACAACCAGGAAGGCTATCTTTTAGGCAACCGGCAGTTCGGGGTGTTGATGATGATAATGCACGCATTCGGCGCCGGCACGCACCCCGGCAACGTCGCCGGCGTGATGAGCCAGGCCGTCGTAAGCGGTGCGTCCAGCATCTGGGTCTCGTGGATGTGGCTGTTCGGAACACCTTTCTACTGGATTATCGCACCGGTAATCCGGCGGATGCGGTGCCTGACAATGGCTGACTTCTTCCGGCAGCGTTTCGGCAGGGCGGCCAGTGTTTTATATATCATCGTAGCGGCGGCGGGAATGATCGTTTTCCTGGCGGGCGTTCTGCTTGCGACAACCCGCACCGTTCAGGGCATGATGGGCAAAGCGACGACCGCCGAAAGCGAGTTCTGGTTCTTCGGCATCTTATTCGTAAGCACGGCGGTTTTTATAATCTACAGCTACTGGGGCGGGATCATCGCGGCGATACGCACCGATATGATTCAGGGTTTCATGATTATCGCCCTGTCGTTCATCGCTATCCCGGCGGCCCTTAACCTTAGTGAGGTCGGCGGCCTGGCTGGAATGCGTGCTACGCTGGGAGCGCAGGATGTAGACTATATGAGTCTGTTCGATCCGAAGGGTTTCAGCTTGCTGACTGTGCTGTTGTTGTGTATCAACGCGCCGCTGACGGCGCTGGCGTTTCCGCATTTGATGAGTGTCTGTGCGGCCGGCAAGACGGAATGGGAAGGACGGGTCGGTTTCACCTACGGCAACATCCTAAAGCGTATCTGCACCATAGGCTGGTGCGTGCTTGGATTGTGCTGGCTGGCTTACCTGCTCAAAACGGGTTCAGAAGTTCATCAGGACGCGGCATTCGGCGATTCGATTCGAATGCTTCTGTCGCCTGTGCTTCAGGGCGTGATGCTCGCGTGTGTAATGGCCGCGGCGATGTCCTCGGGAGACGCAGTACAAGTGACGGTGGCAGGGCTATTTTCGCAGAATATTTATCGCGAGTACATCAATCCCGGCGCCGACGATAAACAGCTTGTGCATATGACGCGAATCATAGGAATTGCGATCGCGCTTTTGGGCCTTGGGGCCGCGATTCTGATGCGGTTTAACCTGGTCAAAGCCATACTCGACTATTTTAATATCCTGAGCCTGGTGGGTATTTCCACGGCGATGGGTATCCTCTGGCGGCGTATGAACACGACGGGGATGTTTAGCAGTACGATTCTTGCCTCGGCGACATTTTTGCTAAGCCGGTACGTCCTTGATTGCAGCCGGGATGTTACTATCGGCGTGCCGATAGTGGTCGGCGTGCTCGCCGGCGTGATAGGCAGCCTCGTAACAAAGCCGCCGAAGCGCGAGAAGATTGAGAAGTTCTTCACGAAGATTTACGTCCCCATCGGTCAGGAGGAGAAACTCGAATTACCGCTGGAAGAGGCCGTGCCGCGATCCAGCCGCTGGTACACAGCCGGCGGGCTTTTCATCGTCAAACCGTCACGGCAGTCCTGGGTGGGTTTCTTTGTGACGCTCGCAATATGCCTGGCCTGCGTACTGGTAATGCTGGCGATACTTAAATAGAGCGAAAGGACAGCAACGTGCATGATAATATCGGACTTATAGGTCTCGGCCTTGTCGGTTCGGCAATGGCCGAGCGTCTGAAGGCCGACCGATTCGATGTCGTCGGCTTCGATATCGAGAAGGCAAAGTGCGAGCAGCTTGAGCAATTGGGCGGACAAGCCGTCAATAGTCCCGCACAAGTCGCCGAACAAGCCGGCCGTATTATCCTCTCGCTTCCGGACACCGACGCGGTCCTGCATGTTGTCGAAGGTTCAGGCGGGATTCTGGAAGCGAAGAAAGTTCCGAGTTATATCATTGATACGACCACCGGCGAGCCCGACAAGACGACCGAGCTGGCAAAACGTCTCGCCGGGCGGGATGTTTATTTTCTGGATGCTCCTTTTTCCGGTTCCAGTCAGCAAGTCAGGGATAAAGAAGTAGTCTTCATGGTGGGGGGCGAAAAAGCCGCGTTTGAGAAGTGTATGGATATTTTCCATGCCCTTGGCGCGAAAATATTTTACTTAGGCGCTTCGGGAAACGGCTCCAGGGCGAAGCTTGCCGGCAATTTGGTTCTCGGGCTGAACCGCCTGGCTTTGGCGGAGGGTCTCGTCTTCGCGGCCGGACTCGGCCTTGAGCCGTGGGCCTTTCTCGAATTGCTCAAGGTTACGCCGGCGTATTCGGCCGCTATGGACGTTAAGGGTAAAAAGATGCTGGAAGGTGATTTTACGCCCCAGGCAAGGCTCAGGCAGCACCATAAGGATGTTTCCATTATCCTCAAGTACGCGGAGAATTCAGGGCAGGAACTTCCGCTCTCAAAAACGCATCTGGAAATTCTGGAAAAAGCAATCGCAGCCGGCGACGGCGAACTGGACAATTCCGCAGTCATTCGTGAGATTCAACGCAGGAGTAAACTATAAATCAATTAACAAAGGAGTCAAAGCACGTGCAATTCTGTCCTTCGGTATATGGACACGCCGCCCGAGTCATCGGGAAAAGCCCCTGGGAAGTCTCACGAGACGTTGAGCTTCTGTCAAAAGCTCACATCGAGACTTATCGTCTTTACCGGCACCGGCCGATAGTAGTCGGCATTGATATATATAATCTGGAAGCCGAGGCTTATGGTGCGGTAGTTAGCAGGGCGGCCGGCAATGCAATTCCCGCTATCCGCGAATATCCCTGTTCATCAGTAAAAGAGCTGATTTCCCTGGAGCCGTTCGATCCAGAGACAGCCGGCAGGATTCCAATGGTTATCGAAGCGGCCGAGCGTGTTTCCGATAATTGTCCCGATGCCGACGTTAGAATCCCGTTGAGCGGCCCCTTCTCATTAGCGGCAAATCTCGTCGGATTTGAAAATCTATTGTGCGAGATTATAACCGGCCCGGATCTTGTTGCCGAGGCTCTAAAGCATCTTGTAGCTGGGCAGGTCGAATTCTGTAAGCAAGTCGTCCGCGAGGGTCTTGATATCGCCTTCTTCGAATCGTCAGCAACTCCTCCGCTGTTATCTCCGCAAAACTTCAGGCAAATCGAGCTTGAAGCGCTCAAAGAAATAATGCTAATGACAGCGGCCGTCGTAGGCCATCCCGTTCCGTGCATCATGGGCGGCGATACGCTGCCGATCCTCGATGATATCCTCCAAACGGGAACGGGATATGTCTGCTGCCCGGCGAAAACCAACCAGCAGAAGTTCATGGAAAAGATGCGAAACCATCCCGATGTAACGGTTCGGATAAACATGGATGCTAGGGCGATCACATCAAAAAATTTCCTCGACGTCGAAAAGGAAGTTGACAGAGTTATAGCGCTTACACACAATAGGCCCAATGTCTGCATCGGTACGGGATGTCTGCCGTTCGAAGCGGAGCCTGAAGTGGTTTTGAAAACGAAAGAATACATCTTGTCAAGGAACGTCTAAGACAAAGCTTAAGCAGGAGATCGAATATGGCGCCAAAAGAGGCACAGCAGCAGGTAATGCATATGAATCCCCGGATCGAAAAGGACCGTCAAATGATTCTGGATTCGCAGAAAAAAGGGAAGGGGGCACTCTTCAAGACGTATTTAAAGTTATCGGGCCCCGGCTGGCTGCAGAGCGGCATAACCCTGGGCGGCGGTTCATTATCTTCGAGCCTGTACCTCGGCGTGCTTGTGGGCTTCAGCTTCATGTGGCTCCAGCCGCTGGCGATGATTTTAGGTATTATTATGATGAGCGCCATTGCATACGTAACCCTCTCTTCCGGTGAACGGCCGTTGCATGCGATTAACCGCCATGTTAGCCCGGTATTAGGCTGGGGCTGGCTGATTGCCTCGATGATGGCAAATCTCGTCTGGTCGCTTCCGCAGTTTGCACTCGGAACCGTGGCATTGAGACAGAACATCCTGCCCGGACTTCTCGGATCCGAAGCCATGGCGGAAATACCCAGTAAAATGATCGCCGGTGCAATCTTTCTCGCAATCTGCCTGACTTTTACAATGACCTACGGCGCCGGCGGCAAGGGTACGAAGATATTCGAAATCCTGATTAAGACAATCGTCAGTATGATAGTACTTTGCTTTGTCGGTGTTGTCGCCAAGCTCAGCATCGAAGGAAAGATAATCTGGGGTGAAATTCTCAGCGGCATGGTTCCCGACCTGAGCCTTTTCATGAAACCAACCGACAAAATCATGCCCCACATACTAAAAGTCGGCGAGCAGTTCCAGCCATTCTGGACCAATATGATCGTGGGTCAGCAGCGTGACGTGATGATCAGTGCAGCGGCAACCGCCGTAGGCATCAATATGACATTCCTGCTGCCCTACTCGATGCTCCGCAAAGGTTGGGACAAGTACTTCCGCGGCCTTGCGATCTTCGACCTGTCAACAGGCCTGTTCATTCCCTTCATTATTGCAACCGGCTGCGTCGTTATAGCATCGAGCAGTCAGTTCCATGCCGCGCCTGCACAAGGTCTTGTTGCCGATGAGCCAGGCGGCGAGATAACTGCCGAGCCGGCGGCAAACCTGGTCGGGCCTTACAAAGGACTGTTGGCCGGCAGACTCAAGTCCCAGATCGGTGAGGAGGCATTCGGCGAGCTGACTCCCGAGCAATTGGAGCAGAGAACACAAAACCTGCCATACGCAGACAGGAAGATGGCGGCTATGCTGGTCAAACGCGATGCCTTTAATCTGGCCGCTACGCTGGCACCGCTTACAGGCCCTGTGATTGCTCAGTACGTCTTTGGTCTCGGTGTCATGGGCATGGCGATGGGTGCGGCGACGATGCTGATGACAATTAACGGCCTGTGTTTCTGCGAGCTTTTGGGAAGGCCGCCAAGGGGCTGGACACAGAGAATCGGCAGCCTCATGGTATCGGTTGGGGCGCTCGGACCGTTCTTCTGGACGGACGCCGCGCCATGGCTGGCTATCCCGACATCAGTCTTCGCGATGGTGTTGTTGCCCATCGCGTACTTCGCGTTCTTCCTGCTGATGAACCAGAAGACCTTCATGGGCAACAACATGCCTACCGGAGTCAAACGTATCATCTGGAACGTCCTTATGGCGCTGGCTTCCGGAGCCGCGGCGTTCGGCAGCGTCTGGAGCCTCTGGTCGAAGCTGCAATGGAAAGGAATCGGACTGCTTGTCGGCTTTATCGCTCTTTGCATTGTTGTTCATGTCTTCCGTAAAAAGCCTGAGACGGTATGAGGCCCGAGCATTGGAATAACTTGCTGGCTGTAATCAACGGCGAGGCGGTTGAGCCGTTGCCGGTCGGTTTTATAATCGATAGCCCCTGGCTCCCCGGCTGGGCCGGGATATCTGCGCTCGATTATTACTCCAGCGAACAAATGTGGTTCGAGGCCAATCTCAAGGCCGAGCAGCAATTTGGCGATATCATTTTTCTGCCGGGCTTCTGGTCCGAATTCGGGATGTGTACCGAGCCGTCCGCGTTCGGCGCCAAATGCTCCTGGCAGCCGGACGAGATGCCTTACGCCGACAGGATCATCGCCGACATCAAGGCGGCCGGTACGCTCTCCAAACCAAATCCGAAGAAAGACGGCCTGCTGCCCTTCGTTCTCAATCGCCTCAAGCATTATCAGGGCCAAATCGAACAGCGGGGCTACGGAATCAAATTCGCGGTCTCACGCGGGCCGCTGAACGTCGCTTCATTCCTCGCCGGCAGCACGGAATTTCTGATGGCCATCCGCACCGACACGACCGAGGTCCATAAGCTGCTCGGGACGATAACGGATTTCATCATCGACTGGCTCGAACTGCAAATCGAAACCTTTCCGTCCATCGACGGGATATTCATCCTCGACGACATCGTGGGCTTTCTGGGCGAGCAGGATTTTAAGGAGACGGCCCTGCCCTATCTGCAGCGGATTTTCAAGTCGTTCGATGTCGCCGTGAGATTCTTCCATAACGACGCCGCCGGGCTGGTATGCGCCCCGTATCTGCCTGAGATGGGAGTGAATCTTTTCAATTTCAGCTATCAGCACACGCTGGCCGAGATGAAAGAGCTGACAAACAATGCCGTTACGCTGCTCGGCAACATCCCCACGCGGGATGTACTTGCAGCCGGCAGCCCCGACGACGTTCGTGACAGTGTCAAAGCCGCTCTCGATTCGGTTGAAGATAAGAGCCGCATCATCCTTTCGTGCGGCGGCGGTATGCCCCCCGATGTCCCGACAGAAAATATCGAAGCCTTCCTGTCGGCGGCAGGGCACAAATAAAATCAAATTTCAAAAAGAAGTCTTGCCGGCCTTACCATTCCGGTGCAGTCGGTGCCTGTTTCGAGGGCAGGCTTCTGCACATCTTCTTTATGATGCGTCGCGCCCTTTCGGCTTCCTCGGGAGATAGAGGCTGGTTCGTCGAACCCATTACATCCCCCATGATAGGTCCTAATAATCCCTCTTCCTTGCTGCCGCCGGATTTTGAGCGAAATATTGAGAATCCTCCCCCGCCTCTGCCGGTATCGGTGGCAAGCCACAGAATACTGCTGTCCTCGACGTCGATCATCGTCGCTGAGATCGACATTTCTTCACCGAAGTGCGGTATTTTAATAGTAAGGACCGCCGGTACATCGAGAGCCAGGCCGGCCGCAACGGCCCCTTCGGGCGTAGTCAGGTCTGTTATTTCGTCTTCGGCTTCCTGCTCGGCGAGCGAAGCTCTGACCTGGGCCCGGCCCATTGGGGCATAACCCCGTTCCAGAAGCTCGATCGAGAAGAAATCAGCAATTTCATCTCTGGCGGCCTCGCTTGACACTGCACCTTCTACGGCTACAATCGCAACTTTATTCACGCCGCTAAAATCATAACCGGCACGAAATGAGCTTTCCTGTTGCGAGCGGCAGCCACTGATCAATAAAATAGCTATTGCCAAGATATTAATGAAGATTTTCATGATTTTATATCTCCGACATAACAAATTGAATATCTATCTACACTTACTATCTTAACATATAATCCACAAAACATGAAATTCTAAATTCTAAACCCAAAATGTTTGGGGTATTTACAAATTTGAATTTCGAAATTGTTTAGAATTTGGTGCTTAGAGCTTCTTCCTTTTATATCGGGTGATAGCTGGCATCTGCGTGGCCGGGCTGTTTTTCCGGCCGATTCGGCCATTTCAAGGCATCGAACATAAACTCGCTGGCCTGGCGTATCATTACCGCCGGCATACACGGATGCATCTCGAACGAACCAACGATATCATTATCGTATTTGCTTAAAACATCCAGCAGATAATCCCAATTTTCCCGGGGCATCCCTCCCTGCAGACCCGGCGGCACATGGTCCTCCATATGGCCATAATTATCCGTGAGGTGCAGATGAGCCACGTTCGGGGCCAGTTCATCCACATATTGCCTGAAAGAATACTCGCCGTCCACGTTGGCAAAACCGGTATCAAGGCAGAACCGAAGGGATTCAAACCTCTCGCGGGCATGTTTGAGCATCGGCAATGGGCCGCTTTCGAGGCATAATCTGACATTGTTCTTCTCGGCCAGCTTTACCACTTCGGCGGCAAAACCACAGCCGTTCAGCTCCGGCTCATCCGGCAGGCCAAGGCTCCGTAAGTTCATTACTATACAGGCATTAAGAAGCCTGGCGCACTCGATCTGGTCGTTCCATTGCTCTATCGTCGGATTATCATCACGAGAATGCATTGCAACAAGCATGTCCTCTGTCGCCGCGGCCAGCCTGGGCCAGTTACGCCTCTCGTACCGGCACTCGAGCTGGCCCTTGATATGGGGCCATAACTCGATCCCGAAGCCCAGAGACTGAAGGTACTGGCACTCCTGCTCAAAGGAAAGGGGGTGTTCGCGCCCCCAGAATATCATAGTTGAGACAACGTACCTGATTCGCATTATAACGTCTCCATAAACTGCTTAGGCCTGCGCTGAGACGAGACCGGTTGACAAACGCATACTTCTATTTAGGGTCAAGCAACTATATATTATCGTTCAAAAGCAGGGCCATAATCACACTTTGTTGAAAATTAGAGCATTTTTTGGCCGTCTGAGAGCCGCAAACAAGTTTCCGGCACCCTTCTCATATTCCCCCCCCATTTGCAGGGGATTCTGAAATTGGCTTTGTTTTTTCGCCACCCTCATCCATCTAAAATTCCATAATCCATTGCTATTAAAGACTTAACGTCATTTTACCCCTCCGGCAAATTGGCTCCATTCGACGCTACTCAGGGCCTGCCCTGAACTTGCTGAAGGGACAAGCTTGTTTTGCAAAATCACCCGGTCGGAAAACGTCCGGATTTACTATACCAGCTTTCGCCGGCACAATATTACGATACCTGCTTTCGCTGATACAGGTTTACTCTTTACTTTTTGGCCATCCGTAATCCGCTATCACCATAAAAAATTCTGAATTCTAAACTTATTTTCAGTTAGTTCAAAATTATACAAACCAAGCTGTTAGCTGTCAAGTAAATTCTCAAATAATCTCCGTGAGACGCAGCTTACTGCGGGTGGGCCGTGCCCCCCTTCGGCTGGGTTCAGGGCAGGCTAAAACCCGAGGGATGGACTGCTGCTGCCTTGTTTTTGCGAAAATTGCCGGCAAGACGCTGGGAACGAGACGGCTTCGTTTCGACCAAAAGCGATGGCGAGATTAAGTTTAAGTGTTGAGTTTTGAGTTTTGAATTGGGTTGAATTTCGACCAAAAGCGATGGTAGTTGGAAACAAAAATAAAAAAGTTTGAATATTTTATTATTCCAGTCCCCAGAAGCACTTACGTTAAAAATCCCGTCTACAATTTTGTAGATTTTCGCAACAAACGCGCAGGTTGCTCCAATTATGGGGGGCCGTCTTTTGGCTAAGCCAAAAGACGGAAACCCTAAATACGAATATCGAAATTCTAAACAAGCACGAATGACAGAAATATAAAAATTCGTAACACCTCACCGAAGTGCCACAAGATAATTTGCCATTCTTTCAAATGTTAAAATGGGCAACTTGCGCTTTTCGAGGGAGTTCATATAATGCTGCTATGAAGGTAAATGCAGCAGATACTATTAT
>JBARRE010000179.1:0-1576 GCA_049644065.1 Sedimentisphaerales bacterium
ACCTTCTCATAATGTTCTCCTGAAAAAGAAAGAAAAAAGGGCTCCGCATTTTGCAACATGCAGCAAAACTCGGAGCCCGAAAAAGTCTCAAAATGGTGTCTTTCCGCTATGAACGGTTCCACTGTTCAATCAACTTTTGGATTTTTTCCCGATCGAAGTTTCCGGACTGCTGATAATCCTGATTTGCCTCAAGCTCCTCGATAGACGGTGTTTTGGACGGCACACCGTCAGCAGGAACCTCGGCCCCGGCAACCCAAACCAGGCTGTTCAGCACGAGTTTGCGGAAATCATTTGACGCCCAGCTCCAGTGCCAGTGCCCGCCTGTAAAACCGAAGCCTCGTCCGCCATCGGCCCGCTCATAGGCCCATGCGACGTGCTCGGGCATGCCCATTCGCGCCCGCACATGCTCGTTGGCGCCATGAGCGTCGTTGCCTTTCCTGCGAGTGCTGTCGGGCGGGGTCGCGGTCAGTATGGGCGTGACGTTCTTCATGCCCTCGACGAAGCGCATGTGGTAGTACCATTCGTCATCCATGAAGAAAGGCTTGACGCCGCGTGTAATCGGGTGCTTCGGAAGTTCTTTGAATTCGGCTTTCCAGTGCGGATTGACCGACCAGAACGTCTCGAAATATCCGCCGGTCCAGTCGAGCATATAGTTGCCCGGCTTGCCCTTGGGCACTTCGACCCCGTAGTGGAGCATGGCAATGCCGACACCCTTTTTGGCTAGCGCATCAACTTCTTCGAGGTGTTTCATGACGACGTGCCCGCCGCCCCCGTCGCAGAATGCCACGACGGCATCGGCATTGTCGCACGCGGTCGGGTCCTTCGGCCAGCCGTTAAGATATACCGTCGCGTAAACGCTCGGCATGTTCTCGTTGAGCAGCTTTGCCAGCAGAATACAGCCGGCGTTGTGCTCATGGCTGCCATAGCCGTGGCTCCGCGGACCGGCCACCAGGACGATTTTCTTTCTATCTTGAAGCTTCGTACGTTTCATTTGGATGTCCTTGAACTCGATCGTCATGGGCGGGCCCGCGTGCAACTGCAGCGCCAGGACGCCGGACAGCTCCAGGTTCTTCTCTTCGTTGTCCTGAACCTCGGCGGTTACCTCGCCGTTGATTTTCAGAGTTATGCGGCCTCCCCGGGCGATGATGTGATACTCGTTCCAGTCGTCTTTCTTGATGATGTTCATCAAAGCCTGAGCATCGCCGATGGCGGTTTGAGTCTTCTTGCCGTCTGAGGCAATAACGGTCTTCTCTCCACGCTCGGCAAGCATCCCGCGTGCGTGCTCGTCGTAAAGAGCCCCGGCATATCTGCCGGTCATGTCGATGTCAGCCTGATAACCTTCCGCATGGCCATCCGGGGCTATCCAGCTACGAATCTGAATGCCGGAATTGGCCGCCGGTGTGCCGCTTATGCGGTATTTCAGCTTCAGCTCGAAATCGTCCACCTCGCCAAGCTGCCAGGCGAGAAACTGGTTGCTCTTGACCGGATTCTGCTGAGTGGAGCGCCCGGTGATTGCTCCGTCCTTCACGGACCAGTAGCTCATCTCGGGGGCTTTCCAGCCGTCGAGCGTGCGGCC
>JBARRE010000180.1:0-5380 GCA_049644065.1 Sedimentisphaerales bacterium
TGGATGTGGTATATGTTCCCACTCCCCAGGATGTCGTAGACAAAATGCTGGAATTGGCACAAGTCAAGAAAGAAGATTTGGTGTACGACCTTGGCTGCGGGGACGGCCGGATTGTTGTGACGGCCGCCAGGAGATACGGCTGCAGGGCCGAAGGTTTTGATATAGACCCCCGGCGAGTCGAAGAATCGCTGGAAAACGTTCAAAAGAACAAGGTCGGTCACCTGGTTAAAATCGAGCAGAAGGACATCTTTACGCTCGACCTGAGCAAGGCAGACGTCATTACTCTGTTCCTTCTTTCGAGGCTGAACTTAAAGCTGATCCCCCAGTTGGAAAAGCTCAAGCCCGGCTCCAGAATCGTCTCACACACCTTCGCAATGGAAGGTATCAAACCGGATAAGATTGTAACGCTAATCTCCAGGGAAGATAAGAGCGAACACACGATCTATCTCTGGGTCACACCGCTGAAGAAAGAAGCGGACGAGTAACCATCTGCCGCATCAACCGGGGCTGAGAAGTTGATGCTCCTTGATAGCCGCGATAGGATTCTTTGCTTTTTCAAGAGGCATGAGTTTTTTTCAGGCCATTTTCAGCGTCCTTCCACATATCACTTCGGCTATCTTTATGCCATCTACGGCCGTGGAGATTATTCCGCCGGCATAGCCCGCACCTTCACCAGCCGGGTACAGGCCTTCGAGAGCTGGGCTCTGGAAAGTCCGGTCCCGGATAATTCTTATCGGTGAAGAGCTTCTCGATTCCACCGCGGTCATAACCGCATCGTTCATCGAGAAGCCTTTGAGTTTCCTGTCCATCTGCGGAATCGCCAGGCGGAGGGTTTCGACAACGAATCCGGGCAGGCATTCTCCAAGATCGCACGGCGTGGTTCCGGGTCTGTATGACGGCACAACCCGGCCAGGTGAACGGGAAGGCCGGCCGGCGAGAAAATCGCCAACAAGCTGGACGGGTGCAAAGTAATTATTACCTCCGGTCTCAAAGGCCTTCCGCTCCCATTTCCGCTGGAACGCAATGCCGGCAAGAGGGTCTGTGCTTCCGAAATCCCGAGGATTGACACCCGCCAGCAGGGCGCTGTTTGCATTGGGACGATTTCGAGAATAAAAGCTCATGGCGTTTGTTACTACGCCCCCGGCTTCGGACGAACAGGCGATTACTTCTCCGCCGGGGCACATACAGAAAGTATAAGCGGAGCGGCCGTTCTCGCAGTGGTGGACCAGTTTATATTCAGCCGGGCCGAGAAACTCGCCGGATGCCGGCCTGCCGTACTGGGCCTTGTCTATCACTTCCTGCGGATGCTCGATACGAACGCCTACCGAGAACGGCTTTGCTTCGATACGGATGCCCAGTCGATGCAACATCTCGAACGTGTCCCTTGCGCTGTGTCCTAAAGCAAGCACGATGATGTCCGTCTCGATATTTTCAGAGTCGTTGACGATTGCACCGGCAACTTTACCGTCCTTGATTTCGATACCCGTCAGTTTTGTTTCAAAGTGAACCTGTCCGCCCAACGAGATAATTCCACCGCGGAGGTTCTTTACGACCCTAACGAGATTGTCCGTACCAATGTGAGGCCTGGCCTGATAGAGTATTTCTTCGGGCGCCCCGGCTTTAACAAATTCTTCAAGGACTTTTCTCGAACGGTTATGTTTATCCTTTATCTGTGAGGTTAGCTTTCCATCGGAAAAAGTGCCGGCTCCGCCTTCGCCAAACTGCACATTAGATTCCGAGTCAAGCTCTCCGTTACGCCAGAAATTTTGGACATCCTTTATCCTCGATTTGACATCCTTTCCTCTTTCTATCAGTATGGGCTTAAAGCCGAGCTGGGCAAGGATTAGAGCGGCAAAGAGGCCGCAGGGACCGCTTCCAACGACAACAGCCCGAACGCCCTGTGTATCTCCAACCGCCGGCATCCTGTAATTCATGCAGGGGGCGGGAGAGATGTAGATGTCCTGCGAAAATCTGGAAAGCAGCTCAGGCTCATTTTTGACCCGGACGTCTATCGTATAAACAGCCACGATATTGTTTTTGCGCCTCGCATCTATGGATTTGCGGATTATCGTAAAGTCAAGAAGCTCCCGCTCGGATATATTCAGCCGTTTGACAATGTTCGCTGCCAGAGCATCCGGCTTGTGGTCGAAGGGCAGTGCTATATCTCTGAGTCTAATCATAAATTTCAATTCTTCAGTGAATCGGTAATTTACAGTTATAGCCGAATATAAATAGGGTATGGTACTTGTTCAAATTAAAAATGATATGGCATTACGCATTGTAAAAAAACGCAGGCCGGGATATCATCGACCATCGGCAGAGCCGATTCGATTCTGTGCGACTTTGCAACCGTTTAGCACGAGTCTCCGAAGAACGTATCGTCACATTGGGCCGCTTTCAACGGAACATTAGCTCAGCTTAACCGGTTTCTGCTCTTTGGCGGATTTATATATTGCCAGTATCACTTCGACCGCTTTGCGGGCCTCGCGTCCGTCGATCCAGAAATCCTCGCCGGAATCGAGCGCGTCGAGAAACGCCTTGAAGTTCCGCGTATGATTTTCGTGCGTGATTGCCGCCGGGTCGGATACGCCGCCGCCCCCTTCGATCTCGCCGAATTTCTTCAGGACTTCGGCGTCTTCGGGCTTCTCGTCGGCAAACTGCCAGACGGTTATGCTGTTTTCCACATTGACAATAGTGCCTTTTGTGCCGGTAATCTCAAATCGCCGGAACTGGCCCGGGTACGAGCCGGTCGTGCCGTAAATCATTCCCAATGCGCCGCTGGTGTAGCGCAGCACGGCGGTCGCGGTGTCCTCGGCTTCGATCTGCGGATGGCCGAGCTTTGCCGTGAATGCCTGCACCGATTCGATGGGCGGCATAACGTCGCAGAGCATATCGATCATGTGAATGGACTGGTTCATAAGCGCGCCGCCGCCGTCGAGTTTCCATGTGCCGTGCCATGAGTCCTTGTAATACTCGTCGGTCCGCCACCAGGGGACATAGATGCCGGCGTAGGTAATCACGCCGAGGCGGCCGGAACTGATTGCTTCCCTGATCGGGACCATCATATCGTTGAATCGGTAGGGAAAAATGCCGCCTAATCGCGTGCCGGCTTTTTCGTGTGCCTCGATCATCAGATCGATTCGCTCTAAGGTAATTTCCAGCGGCTTTTCGCATATTACGTGCTTGCCCTCTCCGGCCGCGGCAATCGTCGGCTCGGCGTGAAATCCGCTCGGCGTGGCGATGGTGACGATATCGATTTCATCGCTCCGGAGCATTTGCTCGTAATTTTCGAAGGCACGGACGCCATGCTTATCAGCAAGTTTTTCGGCTCTTTCCGTGATCTTATCGCAGCAGCCGATGAGTTTCGCGTTGGGTATATCACCGATGGCCCGGGCGTGAAAATCAGCGATCAGTCCGGCACCGACAATTCCAAAATTCCAGGTCTTCATCTTTGTTTTCCTTTCAGACTCGTAGGGTGGGCCTTGGCCCACCGATTCGATCCTGGTGGGGCAAGCCCCACCCTACACCTAAAAAGTTTAATCACACTCCAGGCCGACCTCGGCGGAGAGTTCTCTTACGGCGGCAATCGCCCTTGAGAATAGCTCGGGCCCGGTCGAGCCGCCGAACTGACCGCCGAGCTGCAG
This sequence comes from Sedimentisphaerales bacterium, assembly GCA_049644065.1. Lineage (GTDB taxonomy): Bacteria > Planctomycetota > Phycisphaerae > Sedimentisphaerales > Anaerobacaceae > JAFGPJ01. Next base: position 3,645 of record JBARRE010000180.1, read on the forward strand.
GTGGGGCTCCATTGTCAGACAGCCCTCGTAGTCCATCGCCGCCAGCTCGGCAAGAAGCTCTTTTATCTGCCCATCGCCTTCGCCCGGTATGCTGCCGACGTCCGCAGCGCCGAGCTTCCAGTCCTTGATATGAATGTGGACAATGTAGGGCTTCATTACGGGCCAGCAGACTTCGACGTTGTTGGTGATTTTCTCGCCCCAGACGAAGTTTGCGGGATCGTACGCCAGCCGTAGCTTAGGCGAATTAATCGTCTCGCATAGATCAACGCACTGCTCGGCAGAGTGACCATAGATATGTGCTTCGTTCTCGTGCACCATTGTGACATCCACATCTGCCAGCACCTCGACCTTCGCCGCCATTCGTTCCATAACCTGATCGCGGAAGTCATCGATATTCTTGCCCTCTGGGGCGTAGTAGCTGAACATTCGTATATACGGCGTCTCAAAGAACACGGCCAGGTCTACCGCATGTTTGAACTTGTCCAGGTGCGGTTCGAAAGGCTCGTCCAGCTTTACCTTGCCGATGGGCGAGCCGATGGCGCTGACTTTCAGGCCGTGGTCCTGGATCATCTTCTTTGCTTCGTCCAGCTCATTCTTCGAAAGATCCATAATGTTCTTCTTGTTGATAAAACGAGGCTCGATATAACCAACACGCTGGCCTTCAAGATACTTGACCTGATCCAGAAAGCCCTCGGTGACTTCATCCGCAAACGCACTTAATTTAGCCATTTTCTATTTGTCTCCTAAAAACTAAGTAATTCGGTAGTATTATAAGCATATATACCGTCGGTATAAAACGCTTAATCTAAAAACTCACCTGACGTGGTGTTCTGTGGCAAGAGATGTCCGTGTGCCTGCTGGGACACATGGCCAGGGTTTCTGTATCAATCCTATTGGCGAATTCTATTCAAGATTTAGAAAGTACTGTCGAACTTTTGCCGCAATCTGCCGATCAGTCATTTTGTCAACTGTTTCAATACCGACTATGCGTCCAGGGAGTTTCTTACTCTCAATACGTTTTTTGATCTCGCCCTTTGCCTCACCAGGGCCGAGTATTAGAATGGACTCTGCATCACGAATACACGAGATTACTTCATCGTAGTAAACGTTGAGATGTCCCACAAATTGCCTGTCTCGGTGGTCCTCTGGTTGATAGCCAGCTTTGGAACGTGCACTCCCAGGAGGTCGGACAGGTTTCTCAAGATTCGATCTTATCTGTTTTGTCTCTCCTCCTTCGTCTGAGACACTCACAATGACAGCCTTTCTGTGGTCAATCCACAAACCCACTCTTCTTTTCATAGATTTTCCCCTTGACTGTTAGGTCCACCTAACTACTGCTCATATGATTTCCGCATAAACCTTCCCGTCCGGCAGATTTGCTGCATGCGGTACAGATTTTACAGCCCATCCGTGGGATTGGAAGCCTAGCGATCACTAAGACTCACGCCTATATCTTAACATTGTTTGAATAATCTTCAACCAAGAAATTTGGATTAGAATCAAGGCAGAGTTAGAAACTTGCTGCTAAGTCTGGTAAATCCCTTTTTATTTCGTCCAGCCTGTACCCGAAGCCCGGGCCCTTTATCGTTGAGAGGTCGACCTGGCCGTCGCGCCGTTTATATAGTCCTGGATGCACGGCTTCTTCCGACGCCGAGGCGGCCGGGTAGAACTGCATCGCGTTGGTCTCGACTCCCATGATCGTCCCGGCATGCGCAGCCAGCAGGACGTGCGGAATT
>JBARRE010000181.1:0-1756 GCA_049644065.1 Sedimentisphaerales bacterium
ATGTTCAGAATACCTTTCAGTGCGACTTTTGCAAATAATGCTTCAACAACCTCCGGCACGGAGCCGAAATAAATCACATCATCATAGCCGGCATTGGCAAGCTCGCCTATATTTTCAGCTTTCTTCATCGGTACGGATAATCCCGCCGGTGCCGGGGACTTCGAGACCCATGTGATTTGAGCCGGCTTATCGTAGCGTCTGAACAAATCTCCAAAAGCGTTTTCGGGCACCTCCACATCCGCCACAACGAGCATGTGCCCGTTGGCTTTTAAGTTCGTTCGCTCCGTGGAGGCGTAGGCGTTCTCAACGCACGCCCATGGCTCCACGAGCGCCACGGCAGAGCCTGAAAGCTCCTCACTGACGGGCAGAAGCATGGAATCGCCTTCCGGCGACGTGATTATCCTTTTGTCCATCAGCACGTATTCGGCAAGGGCCCCTTCGAAGTTGTATCCGAGCGCGCCGTTGGAAGTTGCCGTGCGCACCCAGCGATAATCCGTCTGCACGAGGAATCTTTGGCCGGGCTTGAAATCTTCGACTCCGGGGCCGACCGCTTCGATTCGAACCACGGCCTCGTGGCCCGGTACTGTCGCTGCGTCACTGGGGACGTAGCTGGGTATTTCTTTAAGAATATCCAGGTCTACGCCGGAGACCACTTCGCTTTTACGAACGTGTGATGAGAATTGCTTGAGCAGCTTGAGATCGGAAAAGCAAAGCCCGACCGCCTCGACCCGGCAGAGAATCTGATGCCGACCCGGTTCGGGGACCTTTTTGGACTTGTTCAAAACAAGCTCGTCTGGGCCAACTAACTGCACCGCATACTGTGTCTGGGGTAAATCTGTCATCATTAATCCTTCGTGCCTTGCAGTTTAAGCATCACGGGTCACTTTTTCCAATATCTCCCGGGCGGTGACATCTTCACTCAATCCGCCAAGGCTGTCTTCATTCTCCGGCTGCAGCGAGCTTCCGAGATCCTCGAAAAACTTATTCTTGCCGGCGACGTTTTCGAAATTCTTACTTGCCCACTCGCTGGTATATCCCAGGCCGCATTTCCTTTGGAGCACCGAATGGGCGTACACGATTTGCGCACCTTTCAGGAACACGGGCGCCAAAGGCTCAAGCTCCTTGCTGGCGAAATCGTCGACAAATTTCTGCCCTGGGCTGTTCATCTCGGTACCTTCCACAACGGGCAGATGCAGCTTCTCGGCCAATTGGACCATGTGGTAGAGGTTCTCCAACTTTACGCTGCTGGCTCCCGGTGTGTAATTGCGGTCAGGAATGACATTGATCGCCGCGGCTCCGGTGCTCATTGCTACTTCGAGCAATTCCTCGATTGCTTTCTCGCCGTCGCTTGTTCCGTCCAACCATGTGTGTACGGGGATGCCGCCGGATGCGAGGATAAAGCTGTTCGTATCGGCCATATGCGGGAACGAGCCTTTGCCGGGCTGAACGTAGCCCACTCCGCCGCGTTTCATCGTCTTAGCTCGAATCGCATTGAGTAAATCCCTGCTCTCGGGAAGCTGCGAGGTTGTGATTTCCATACCTAATTTCTCAGACCAGAAATCGGCCAATTCTTCAGGCCGGCCAAAGATTTCCAGAGCCTTGCGGGCGTAGGCCGAACACATGTGACGTTCGGTCGCATTGCCCGATGGTGTTAGTGTAAGCACATCCCGTTCATAGTCAAGCTCGACCGGACGAAGATGTTGGTTCACCCGGCCCATCAGATCCCGATTTCTCCGCTGGGCGGTTTCCCGGAGTC
>JBARRE010000182.1:0-10708 GCA_049644065.1 Sedimentisphaerales bacterium
TAAGCATAACGGGGTTATAGCTCTCCTCACCGAGAGCCTTTGGTCCCTTGTACTCGGGCGAGGTTGTCGTGGCATTCTTGACGGCATCCGCATCCGTGCCGAAATATACCTCGTGCGAAGCGGCAACCGCTCCCGCATCCCAGCTAAGAACCACCGATGGTTTTACGTCTACGGTACCATCAGCCGGATTCGGGCCGCTAACGGCACCCAGAGTAGTGAAGCTCCAGACGTCGCCTTTAAGCGTCTCGAAGCCATTAAACTCATCGACACGCCAATAATAAGTCTTAGCCAGATTAAGCGGGCCTGGATTGTAACTCGCAGGACCGTTAGGAGTGCCCTGGACAGCATCGTTCACCTCGTCATAATCTTCACCGAAGACTATATAGTGTAATTTTGCGCCGTAACCTGCTGTCCAGCTAAGCACAACATTAAGATCGACGAATTCGGCACCTTCAGCCGGCTCGGGGAAATAGGCGGTTTTTGGAGGAACCGTGAAGCTCCAGACGGGACCTTTCCACGGACTATTCGGCTCGGCTTCATTGACCTCGTCGATTCGCCAGTAATAAGTTGTGCCATTAACAAGACCGTCCGGATAAGGGAATCCGGGAAAGCCGACAACGTAAAATGCGTCACCCTGGTTGCCCTGGAATGTGTCGTCGGTGCCGTTATTCACATCGTCAAAATTCTCACCGAAGTACACATTGTGCGTGACTGCAAAATCTCCCGCCCGCCAGCTAAGGCTTGCCCATGTATCCTCGTGGAGGGAACCATCAGTCGGGTTTGGACTCGAGGCATACGGATACCCTCCAAGACCAAGCATAGCAGCTTGAATTTCGCTCTCGGTTACCGGGTGGTCGTAAACCTGTACATCGTCAATAATGCCCTGGAACCACTGACCAGTACCCCATGCACCAATAACACTATCACCTGATGTCCCGAGATAGGGATTGGCACTAGCTTCTGCTTCCTGCACTCCGTCGATGTATATCCTTCTGTTTGTGTTCTCGAAATCGTACCAGAACGTGATATGGTACCAATTATTATCTTCAATGAGGCCGCCGGGAGTATCGAGGTCGTTATTGTAAAAACCCATACGAACGCCACCAGCCGGCACATTTCCACTACCGGGCCCTCCAAGCCGCAAATGCATATCCGTGTTATTTGCACCTGTTAGTCCCGTGGAGAAGACGACTTGTTCGCCTGTATACAACACCGGATTGACCCACATCATGATAGTGAAACTTCGACTATCGAGTGGAATATTCGGAGCCACAACGCGAGCGTTAGAACCATTGAACTGTATCGCTCCGCCAAGCTGACCTGCCACCCACTGCGCGTCACCGTTGAGGGTGCCATCGTTGCCGTTACCACTTGAATCCATGGCGGTGGTTCCTGAGCCATCATCAAACCTCCACCAGGCAACAAGCTCTGCACTGGCCGGACCCGTAAAGGTCAGACCAAGCACGATGGCCAAAGAAGCCAAAAAAAACAATTTTCTACACATGATAATCCTCCTTACAAGATAGTTCCGATAATCATGCTTTGGCTACATACCAAAGCGATCGATAATGACATGTAATCCTCCCTGCACTTTCTCTCATCCGCCAACGAAATTTTTGCTATTTGACGCCACCTCCTTCCTTCCGTCGCCCGAATCGGGCGGTTAATCAAGAAGTGAAAATCTCAAATAGACCATATAAATTCCACTTGCTGCGGGATAAAATGCCCACAGAGACTACCAATTTCATTTATACCAGATTAAACACCTTCGCGTCAAGGGAAATCTCTTAATTATGTGTGAGTGAAAAATTAGCCGAGGCCTATACCGAATAAAATCGATATAGGCCCCGAATTGATGCTAATTCAACTATGCTGTCCTGATTCAGGCCTTCTTCAATCGCGAAAACCTGTACCGGGAGCAGCCGTGTTAATTAGTTGGGGGTACAAGACGAACATTATCCAAACCAATCCATGTATCACCGGAACTTACATTGGCAAATTCAATACCGATTTGGTGACCGATTGATTCCGGAACATCGTCGGCTGAAAACGACAGAGTATACTCCTGCATGTCATCAGTAAGCGCTATGTCACTGGTCGCAGCCGTGACCCTGGTGCCGTTATCATCATAGTAGATGGTCATCTGTAAGGTCGTGGCGGCCCAGGTAATCCGGGCATCCACCTTCAGCTCCAGAACGTCGCCTCCCATAATCGTATGACCCGTCAACTGCCAGACCGAAGGATCACCACTCATCAGAAAAGCGGTCCAATCTCCATCAGTAGCCGCATATCCGGTTTCTACTCCCGAATCGGCACAAGGCCCATCGGTGCTCCAGCCGGGTATATCGACAGCAGGAGTATCAGCTACACCTTCACCGTTCCAACCCTTGATTTTCTCGGTGCCAGGCAGCTCAAAGCTGAAGTTTTCAATGTCAATCGGCGGAGGTTGATACAGCCTGATATCGTCAATGAATACCTTGCCCGAACCGCCGGGGATTGTCATGTTGCCCTGGGTTCCCAGGCCAATCGCAATCCTGTCCACGTTGGTCAGAACTATGCCCTGATCTGCAAATGTCTGCAACGGTATAATCCACTCGGTCCATGTGTCGATCGTCGATGCGGCAGGATCATCATAGACCACGACCGCAGGTGAACCGGCGCTGTTGGAAACGGCTACATACAGTGGCTCAGCGGCGTTGCTGGTTATGCCAATATCCTGGTTCGCCCACTGCGGGCCAACCGAGCCGGTAGTCGTAACGTTGGTGAATACGGCCTGACAAGTCAGGGCCGCATCATGGCTTGTTAACGCCAGGCCGATATAGACATTCGCACCCATCGTGATGTTCTCTGTGCCCAGCATATCCCACGTCGAGCCGTTGGCTGAACTGTACGCCGTAAAGTTGCCGGCTATGTCACGCTCTATCTTCACCCAGTATGGTGCAATAATTCCACCTGTGTCCGTGTTGCTGCTAACATCACCGGTGAAGACGCGACGCTGGAAGGAAACGCCCTGGCCAGGCGTCACTACCATTGTTGCGTGCACGGAGCCCGGTTCGAGGCTCTCGCGAATCATTACGCCGGCCTTGGCCCAGACGTTGGTGTTACTGACGCTCTCGACCTTTGTGACCATCGAGCCGACACCGGTTAGCGTCTTATATGCATAGTGGAACTCATCGTAATACTCGCCTGCTCCGGGCCCGTTATTCCAGATGTCTGCGCCGGAGCCGGTCATCGTGTAGGTACCGACCGGACCCTCAGCAAAGCTGCCGACGGATCCCGAAAAGCCCCTGAACCACAGCGACAAATTCGCAACGCCTTCCTCGGTCCAGTCACGCGGGGCGGTCAATGTCAGTTCCGTTTCCGAATACTTCGAAAAGCCCTGCTTGTTGTTATCGTAAGAAATCGGCATCGACTGAAGACCGCCATGGACAATAGTTTCCTCAGTAAATGAAGTGGTGCTTTCATCGCCGACAGCCGAGCCGGTGCCGTTACCAGGAACGTAACCGGGGGTGCCCGGTGCGCCGGCGCCAAGCCCATCATGCCAGGTAAACCATATCTGGTTATCGACGGCATCGTAGTCCTCGAAATCATCTATGACAAAGTAATCGCCGGTTGTAAAGCTCCAGACGTTGCCGGCCCACGGACTATCGGGATTGGTGCCGTTGACTTCATCGATCCGCCAGAAGTATGCAGTATTCAACATAAGCTTGCCGGGATCATAGCTCTCCTCGCCAAGGGCTTTTGGACCCTTGTACTCGAGCGAGGCATTCGTGGCATTCTTTACGGCGTCCGCATCCGTGCCGAAGTATACCTCGTGCGAAGCGGCAACAGCTCCCGCATCCCAGCCAAGAGCCACCGAGGGTTTTACGTCCACGGCACCATCAGCCGGATTCGGGCCGCTGACGGCACCCAAAGTGGTGAAGCTCCAGACGTCGCCTTTATGCGTCTCGAAGCCATCAAACTCATCGACACGCCAGTAGTAAGTCTTGGCCAGATTAAGCTGGCCGGGAGAGTAACTCGCAGGACCGTTAGGTGTACCCTGGACAGCGTCGTTCACTTCGTCGAAATCTTCACCGAAGACAATATAGTGCAATTTCGCACCGAAACCGGCCGTCCATGTAAGCCGCACATTCAGATCTACGAATTCTGCACCGTTAACCGGGTCGGGAGTATAGGCAGTCTTTGGTGGAATCGAGAAGCTCCATACATCACCTTTCCAGGGACTATTCGGCTCGGTTTCATTAACCTCATCGATCCGCCAGTAGTAGGTCGTACCATTGACAAGACCAGCCGGATAAGCAAATCCGGGGAAGCCGACAACGAAAAATGCGTCACCCTGATTGCCCCTGAATGTATCGCCGGTACCGTTATTTACATCGTCAAAACTCTCACCAAAGTATACATCGTGCGAAACGGCAAAATCTCCCGCACGCCAACTTATGCTTGCCCATGTATCGGGGTGTAGTGCCCCGTCGGCCGGGACAGGACTGGAAGCAAATGCAAAATCTGCTCCTGCACCTGCCATAACAGCCAGGATCTCCACGTCCGTCATCGCCCGGCTGTAAATACGCACATCGTCAAGAAGGCCGTGCAAGAAACGCCCGGTGGCCTGTGAGTTCTCGCCGATGTAAAAATCGTAAGTACTGAGGTTTATCTGTCCCGTGCCGGGGCTGGTTACATCCAGTACGCCGTCAATGTAAATCTTCCCCTCGATTCCATCGTACGTTGCAGCCATGTGGTGCCACTCGCCGCCTGTAACAATAACAGTTCCATTAAACCAGCCGTTTCCACCACCGGTTGAAGTACCCGAAATGCCCATATGGGTGGCATTGCCGGTGCCGCCGCCGCGGCTGGTTCGATACGAATTGTCCCCCTTGGCCATAAAGGCCTCCCATGTGTTGGAAAACGCCTCGACCTGAAACCAGAATGATATTGTAATCGCATCCCGGATCTGGAGCGAGTCGCCGTTCCCGCAATTTAGGAAGTCGTCACCGTCGAATTCTAATGCACCACCGTACTTGCCGGCTACCCACTGTGGCTCACCATTAAAGACACCATCGTTGCCGTTACCGCTTGAGTCAAAAGCGGTGGTCCCGGATCCTTCGTCAAACTTCCAGTAAGCTGCAAGATCCGGGTCAGCCGCCTTTGCAGAACTCGTAAGGAACAAACCGAGCACCAAGGCCAAAGACACCAACAATACTAATTTTCTACACATAATAATCCTCCTTACAAGATAGTTCCGATAATTATGCTTTGGCTACATACCAAAGCGTTTGATAATGACATGTAATCCTCCCTGCACTTTCTCTCATCCACCAATGAATTTTTGCTATTTGACGCCACCTCCTTCCTTCTTGTGCCCGATCCGGGCAGTTAATCAAGAAGTGATAATCTCAAATAGACTATATAAATTTGACTCGTTGCAGAAAATAATATCCAAAGATGCTATTAATTCTATTTATACCAGACTAAAGACCTTTCCGTCAAGTAAAATTTTCGTAAGGTTGCATATTCCGTCTGCCCAAAGACGAAACAAACAGCCCTAAAAGTAACTATTAAACGCACATTTGATAAAAATAACAAAACTGAACAAATATCCCCTTTTAAATTGCAATGAATTGATGTAAGTACTATGAATATAGACATATATGTCTATATTTCTTAATATAAAGTCTTTATAGCTAATCGTCAAATTGCTCATCCGGCTCAACCATTTTTTTGAATTTATTCCCTTTCTTTATACCGGCATATCTCCATATGTCTGCACATACCCGGGCATTAACAGCCCCTCAAATCGCCATTTTCAAAAGAACAGGCAATTATATGAACTAATCGTACGCCTGCAGAAAATGCTAAAAAAGATGTATTGTTCATAAATGATTATTGATAAAAGTATAAAAATAGGCAAAAATGAAGAAGAATCCAAATGAAGTAGTCAGATTTGTAATAATGGCTTAATATTGATTCGCCAGGAGCGACAAGGAAAATGGCTGAAGAAATTGGCTTGGAAATAACCGAAGAGGCAAATACTGCAATAATCGCTTTTAAGTCCGCCACAATGAGCGACGTTGACGGAATAGCCGACGCTTCTAACAAAATAAAGGAATTTATCGATAAAAATCAACCGAACAGACTCCTATTCGATTTTGAGAGAGTAAAGTTTTTTTCATCTCAGGTGTTAGGAATGCTTTTGGATATCAGGGCCAAGCTGGAAAAGTATAACGGCAAAGTTGTCATTAGTGCGATAAATCCCCAGTTGCACAGAGTTTTCAAGATAACTAATCTCGATAAGGTATTCAAATTTTTCCCCGATAGAGAAAGTGCCATAAAAATAACGAGCACAGATTAACTACCATTTTCGTAAGAGTAAGATACCATCCCTGTAAAAGTCGGGATGAATTCTATCAGAGAGGCTAATGTTATGTACATTGAGACACAATTTTCGATCTTCATGGTAAATAAGCCGGGAGTGCTGGCCCGTGTGCTCGGCGAATTTGCTCAAGCTAAAATCAACATTATAGCGATAACAATGATGGATTCTATGGAACATGGAGTCATGCGGGTGGTTTTTACAGCACCCGATAAAGCAAAAAAAGTGCTGGCAAAACTAAATATGCCCTATAGCGAGACAAGTGTGTTGTGCGTAACACTGACTAATCAATCCGGTGCCCTGGCATTAGTTGCGGAAAAATTAGCCAAGAACCACATTAATATTTCCTACGCATATTGCACCGCCGGCGCCAAGGGAGGTCGAACCAGCGGCATTCTAAAGGTCGCCAACGTGCAAAAGGCAATGAAAGTACTGCAGGAAAGTCATAAGAAGGCCAGCAAATCACACCCGGTAGTCAGACGCTCACGGTCCTCAAGAAAATGATAATTTTTAGAATCGCTTCTTTCATATAAAAATAGTTGACACAAAAGTAAGTAGTATGCTATATTACTTACGATTTAAGGTATGGGGCCGTAGCTCAATTGGTTAGAGCATCGGACTGTCGATCCGAAGGTTGCGCGTTCAAGTCGCGTCGGCCTCGTTGAAGCCTCGTCGGTGACAACCGCTGACAAGGCTTCCTTTTTTGTACCTAACGTACCTGCCTGCAAGGGATTATGGCTGAGTGGTTTTTCAGTTTGAACAGGAGGCAGGTTGCCAACCCGTAAGGTATTTTTGTACAGCACGCGGTCTCGGCTATATACATATCAGGTGGTACATTTTTGTTCCGCCAGGTGGGACACTTTTACTCCGCCGTTTACAAATCATTCAGTCACTTCGAATGTTATATCTTCGACGAAGTCCTCGATTTCAAGATTGGCTTCTCCGGCATCCCGGCAAAGCCGGCCGGCGATAGAGAAGTTTTCGAATTTTACGCCTCTGATTCTATGCTCTCGGTCGAGACCTTCAATAGTTGAGTTCTCCGGATATGGCTTTTTGAAGCTACAGTTTTTGATAAGAACATCTCGTATTTGACCCGCACTTTTCCTGTTCGAGATCTGAAAATGTATCATGCGTCTTTTGTTATCAGGATAGTTCTCCTCGAAATTATTGCCTACGAAAGAAATATCGCTGATATCCGCGCCATCGCTGCAGTAGATAGCCATCGCCCTGTCGGACTGGAGGACCTGATTGTGCATGAACCTGATGTTATTCATATTTTTCGCCCTGGTCTCGGTGCCGATTTTCAAAGCCGATTTTTGAGTAAGAACTACATTATACCGGAAGGTGTTTTTGGTCAGGTCTCTGAGCAGTCCCCCCCTGCCGGAAGTTTTGACCGCCACTGCATCATCGCCGGCGTAAATGAAGCTGTGTTCTATCAGGACATCGTTTGAGGAGTCCGGATCGAAGCCGTCGGTGTTTGTCAGCGTCACATCGTTAATCATTTTAATATTTCTTATCGTAACCCTGTCACAGAGGAGGATGTGGGTGTTCCATGAGCCTGATTCTCTTAAGAATACATCTTCAACGAGAATGTCCTCGCTGTTCTTCATAGTCACGAGATGAGCCCTTTCGCCGCTGGCACGGACGGCGGCTCCGTTTCCGTCGATGATGCCCCGGCCTTTGATCGTAACATCGGTGCAGTCAGCGATCATGATCAAACGTCTTCCAATATTGTCTAAAGGATAATAAGCATAGCTGGGAGCACCTCTTAGCATGGCGCCACCAGCCAGATATAGTGTCATATTGCTCTTGAGATGAAGTGTTGCCGTTTGATAAATACCAGGCGGCAGATAGAGCACGCCATCCTTCTCAAGAGCGTCGATTGCCTTCTGTATTTTTTCAGTCTCAAGGATTTTACCCGTGTTATCGATGTCGAAGTCCATAATGTTGACGACCTTTGAGTCACCGAATTTGAGTGGATTTGTCTCCATGGGGTCGGCAAAGATAAACAGTCTTTCACCGGCATTAATACGGATGACTAATTTGCGGGGCCGATTAATCGTAAGGACTAATTTATTGCCCTCAACGTTTGCTGGGATATTATAACTTTCGGGGCTGAGAGTGTATGAAGTGATATGCTTATCGGTGGTTATCGTAATATCTGCTTTGCCGGAGAAAGCAAAATGAGCGTAGTTAATATCCTTATATTTTTCTACAAAAACAGGTACCCGATTCACTCTAACAGAGTACAGGGGACTTTTCACTGCAGCGGAAGTGTGCGGATACACGATGATATCATGGTTGGCCGGTGCCGAAGAAGCTTTTGGCTGCCGTGCGGAACAACTGCAAGTTAGAGTACAAATCGCTAAAACAACTGACATAATTCGAAATAGCATAATTACAATCCGCTGGTCGTACCGGGATTTGAAGACAACATAAGCTGGGAAGAGAACATTAATTCGTTTCATTCTTTGCTCCCGCGTAAAGCTCGTACTTAAGCAGGCGGCACTCGATATTGGCATTGTAAAACTCAATCCTTCTGCTGGTACGCAATCCGACCTTTTTGGAAAGCGCCGGATTGCCGGTGAAGATATAACCGGTATAACCGGCACATTTCTGTTTGAAGAAATCGCCGATGCGTTTATACGTATCATTCAGTTTCTGTATTTCGCCCAGCCGCAGGCCATATTCGGGATTCATAACGATTATCCCCGGACCCGGCGGCATAACCGTCTCGGCAAAGTCGCAAACATCAAAATCGATCAGGTGCGATACCCCTGCGGTCATCGCGTTTTTGCGGGAGGCTTCGACTGCCTCTGCATCGATATCCGTAGCAATAATCCGGTCCGGCTTGAAATCCGCTTTGCCACCCCTCGCTTTGCTCTTTTTAAGCGCCTCACTGCGCATCCGCCGCCACTTTTGCTCGTCAAAATATTTCAAATGCATGAATCCGTAGTTGTTTCGCAGCAAACCTGGCGCTCGCCTGCTCGCTATAAGCGCAGCTTCAATCGCTAAAGTCCCGCTTCCGCACATCGGGCAAATCAGTGGCCCGCTGCCGTCGTAACCTGTCGCCATGATTATTGCGGCAGCCAGGGACTCGCGCAGCGGAGCTTTGTGAGGCATCTTGCGATAGCCCCGATCCGAAAGCTTGAGCCCGGAAGTGTTCAGGTAGAGCCGGCAGAAATTATCCTTCCAGTAGAACTGCACCACCACCTTGTCTTTATCCTTCCCTGAGTTGGGGCGAGATCCTGTCCTGTCAGCAATGCGATCGACAATAGCATCCTTGACCTTCAAACCGGCGTACATGGAATTTTTCACATGTTCGGTATTTATCCTGCCGACAACACTGAGGTATTCGGCCGGAGAAATTATGTCCTCCCAGGGCAAATCTTTGACATTGCGGTAAAGCTCATCAGGCGAATAGCACTTGAACTGCTTCAGTAAGGACAGAACATTATACGCCGTGCGCAAATGCAGATTGAGCCGCATTGCGTCATACTGATCGCCTTGAAGCTCAATGCCTGTTTTGTGATAGTCGCCTCCCTGATAGCCTAAATCTTCGACCTCTTGCCGGACATAATCAACCAGCCCCGCCGAGCAGGTGATGAGGATTGTGCTTTTCTGTTTCGGATTCACTCGTACTACTCTTTGCATTCACTTCTTAAAACAATTGTATCAACCAAATTCATTATATAAAACATCCGTACATGCTCCATATACTGTTTGATCGTAGATTTGTCAACTTTACGATTGACGCAACCACACTATGACGGCCGAGGCACACTTTGTTTCATTAATCGTAAAACCGAATCCCGGCGCGGTCCTCGTACGACGGACACTCGCCCATTTTGCCCTTGCTTTTCCCCGCAGTTTCGACCATAATAATACCAACTGAAAAGGTGCCACGATGGTATTCCCTACCGAGGAGTATTTAATCGGTTCCGGATTTGCTCAATCCGGGAGCCACAGAAAAGCAAGGTTAGCTATGATACGAGTTAAGAAAAAAGAAATGCTTTATAGCATACTGCTCATGCCGGGGATAGTTGCCTGTCTGCTGCTTGCAGGATGCAAAGAAGATAAACCCGTCGACCACTCCAGCCAGGGATTTGCCTATGCCCATACAGGCCAATATGACCGGGCGATCTCAGAATTTACCAAGGCAATCAATTCCGACCCAATGTCACCTGAGCCTTACTACAACCGGGGGCTTGCATATTACCACAAAGGCGAATATGACCGGGCCATCGAAGATTGCAATAAGGTACTTGAGATAAATGCAAGACATGCCGAAGCCTATAATAACCGAGGGAATGCCTATGCTAATAAAGGCGAATATGA
>JBARRE010000183.1:0-3589 GCA_049644065.1 Sedimentisphaerales bacterium
TATTGTCGGGCAAAAGCAACAGTGAGTTCCTATTCTTGACAGCAGAACTTGTAGATTTGCGATTCTGCTGGTAGCTGACAAAGCGATAAACGTAATTGGCTGTTCGGGAAGTGAGCAACCAGACTTCACACAACCTTTGGGACGATACCAGTTTTTTACATGGAGGGCCGGATTAAGGTCGTACTCAGAAACACTTTACGTCTGCTGTGTTTTTGAAATATCCACCCAATTGATGCCGATTTTTCGCGATGCGTATCCGAGCTCTTTGAGATAATCACCGTAAACCATCATCCAGTGAGAATCCCGCACTTCCTTGATCAGCTTTCTCCAGTCTCCCTGGATTTCGACATCCTGCTGCGAACGGCATATTTCATAATGTGGATTACTTTTGACAATTCCCTTAAATCCGAGCCAGCGGCCCGTGCTGTATTCGGGATCGATGAATGTCACTTGCTGTCCCCTGGGGATTTCCACTTTCGGGGCGGCGCCGTATTCGGATTCGTAGTGTGACATAATTCGTGCCGGCTCGTAACGCGTCCCGTCCATCCGCCGGGGAGCGCTGCAATGCGCGCAGGTTACTACCGCATCGTGTGGGAATGTCGAGTTGTGAAGAAAAACGGGCTTGCCGGATATGTAGTGCAGCAGAATTCCCGAAGGGATCACGACAAAATCCGATTCGCAGAAGGCAAGCAGCCCCTCGTCGTTGAGCAGGCTCAGGGTAAGACACGGTGTCGTCTCGGCGATCGGCAGTATCTCGCTCATGCAGGATTTGATTGTAAATGCCGAAGCGTTGTGTTCGAGCATCAGTTTCTTGAATGCGTAGTACAGTAAAAAAGTATTTACGATAAACTTCCTGTCCGTCATCAGCGTCGTATTAGGCAGGGAAATGTACTTGTCCGCCCATTGCTCGGCTTTTGAAATTAAATTGCGGTCTTTTGCGATGCTCTTGATGCGCGGCGCCGCGACATCGTAACCGACTTCGATGATTTCGATTTTGTACTTGTCCCGGGCGATGTCGGGTGCCTCCGGCGAGTACTTGCCCCATGGGCCGCCGAGCGCAACAATCCTTGCCCCTATGAAATTCTTAATCCCATACAAAGCCCGCAGCCGCCAGAGCAGCTCCTGTGTATCGTCAATGACAACGTCGTCAACGTGTAAGTCCCCATGATTTGCAGCGTTGTTCTGCTGTGGCCCGTCTTGTGTGCCCAGATATCTGACGCTCAGTGCCTCATACCAATAATAGACCGGGCCGGAACGATGCCGGGCAAAGATAATCGTGTCCCTGTCTTTTTCTTTTGCAAAACACGCCCTGAGCAAATCTCCCGAACCCGTCGCTGGATAGACTACGATGACATCGTAATCGTTCCTGTGTACTTGTAACGCTTGTTCAACGGTACTGACTTTGGCGACGGGAAGTATTTCGAACGGGAAGTCAGCGCCGGCGGAAAGCGTGGAAAGTTCCTGTGATATTCTTTTTGCCTCCTGCTCTACTGCCTGCTCGGTTTGTACGCCTCCCCACGACTTCCAGGAGGTCGCCTGCCTGCGCTGGGGAATTCTGTACATAAGGACAGGCTGGACTCTTAATTTTTTCCCGGTCGCAATAAGAGGTTTGTCCGGTTTCCATCCTTCCGTGTTGCTGTTGGCATATACTGGGGCACTAAAACCGAGAACTCCGCCGGCGATACCTGCCGTTGTCAGTCCGACAAATTCTCTCCTGTTCATACGGTTGGAAGACATGATAACCTCCTGATTTCGACAATGGGTATTTTCAATTTAACACCAATTTCATGATATTTCTCTAATTTCATGTTTTTTTAATACCAAATTTGCATTAAAAGAGCAACTGTGAAGCTATAATCCTCCCTTTGCTTTATTTCGGTATAAAAATACGTAGTCACCACAATTGACAAAATCCCCGGATTAGGTTGAATACTTAAGTAATTAGCATTTTTAATATTTTTCCGAGCCCCTGTTCTTCTACAATCCTCCTTCGGACAGGGGCTTTTTAATATACCTTTATGATAACTCCTTCGTACTTGCTGGATAGAACCGGTACGAGTTTCGAAAGTCTATAGAACAATATCACCGGGCTGTGTCAATGCACTTAGATTTCCGTCCACCTGCCTGGAACCGGCACAGGATAGCGGCCCTGGGCGTCGGCCTGTAGGGGCGAGGGACTGTCGTACGTGAAATCCGCCACGTTCGAGCAGAACTTGAACTCGGAAGCCAGCATCTGGTCCCATGTGATGATTTTGCCGGAATGGATGGCGGCTCGTCCCATGATAGATGCCAGGTTTGCATACGCTGCCCGCCGGGCTTCGTTGTGTGGCCGGTCTTGACGGATTGCGCTTAGCAGCATGTCCCACTCGACCTGGTAGGGGCTGACTTTTTCCTTTTCCGGTCGCCAGGCAATGTTGCCCTTGGCCGTCCGCTGGTCCTTGTAGGTATGCACGGTCGGTGTGTGGACATTGCCTGAAAACTGTGCAGCGCATTTTGTGCCGTGGACGAACGTTGCGAATTCATTGTGACAATTCTGCATTGATCGGCTGTTGACCATCGCCTTGGCGCCGTCGGCGAAGGTGTACTCGATGGCGTAGTTATGCAGGTTCTGGCTGCAGTCGTTACTGTTCGGCTCACGACCGCCCAGGCCCTGGGCAGAGACCGGCCAGGCATCCTTGATCCAGCAGCACTCGTCCACCTGGTGAATCATCATTTCGATAAACCATGCCGAGGAGGTCCAGAGGAAGAAGTAGGGCCGCCTGATCTGCCACAGCAGCTCGCTCTGGCCGCCCGGGAAGGGTCCCATTCTCGCGCCGGGATCCATGCGATAGGCCCGGATTAGTTGAATGCTGCCCATCGCACCGTTACGTATCTTTTGTATCAAAGCCTGCCGAGCAGAAGAATGCCGGCACATTAACCCGCACCCGATTTTGAGATTCTTTTTCTCCGCTGCCTCGGCAATGCGGAGTATTCGCCGGGTGCCGCCCGGGTCAGGCGCGAACGATTTCTCCATGAAGACATTCACACCCTTCTCGACGGCGTACTCGACGTGCATCGGTCGGAAGGCCGAATGGGTGGCCTGGATCATGACGTCACCCGGACGCAGGCAGTCGATGGCTTTGCGATAGGCGTCGAACCCGAGGAAACGCCGGTCCGGCGGCACGTCGATTTTATCGCCGAACTGTTCACTCAGGGCCTTGTACGACCTTGCCTGCTTGTCCTCGAAGACGTCGGCCATAGCGACGAGCTTGGTTGGACCGGCCGTCGAAGATAAGGCGTTGCCGGCCGCGCCGCTGCCTCGTCCGCCGCATCCGATCAATGCCAGCCGGATTGTATTGTCCTCGGCGGCGTGAATCCTATTTAAAGCTACGCCTGAAAGAACCGAACCGGCAAAAACCTTTCCGCCTTGTGACAGGAACTGCCGGCGAGAGGATTTGATTGTTTCTCTCTGCAATGAACTCAATTTGTGATCCCTGGTTTGTCGTTTCATGATCGCCCCTTCGAAAATGGCCGAATCGTTATTTTGGGCCGGTAGACTCTCTCCGAACGATATCTGCCATATTCGTTTTCAGTTTTTCTTCAATAATAT
>JBARRE010000184.1:0-3010 GCA_049644065.1 Sedimentisphaerales bacterium
GCCCAATATGGAGCCCCGAAAACTAAAAGAAATGTTCGGAAGTCGGATTTCACTGTGGGGAGGGGGCATAGACGCCCAGCATGTTCTTCCCTTTGCTACGCCGAGCCAAATCAAAGACCATGTGCGGGCAAATCTTGAGATTTTTAAATCCGGCGGTGGCTATGTGTTCAATAATGTTCATAACATCCAGGTTGATGTTCCGCCTGAAAATATAGTTGCTCTATACGACGCCGCATACGATTTCGGCTTCTATTATTAAAATTTTGAGTGGGCCTGCTCCACCATTTCCTCTTGACAGAGAAATGTACAAAATTTATCTTAGCATTCGCTGGTTAAATTTTGAGAATGACGTATATTTATCCAAATGCAAAAGAGTTCTATATGAACATCAAAGAGCTTCTTTATGAAAAACGAGATGAGATCCGAGATATCGCCGCCAGGCACGGGGCATACAATATTCGAATCTTTGGTTCTGTGGTTCGCGGCGAGGCTGAACCTGATAGTGATATAGATTTTCTCATTGATGTGGGTCCTACAACAAGCTCGTGGTTTCCCGCCGGTCTTATTCTGGATCTCCAGGATGTTTTAGGCCGACCTGTGGAGGTCGTGACGGAAAAAGCGCTCAATCCTTATATTCGCGAGCATGTGCTGCGTGAGGCCGTTCCATTATGAAAGATGACTCTGTTTATCTTCATCACATCATAGATAGTATCCGGCGTATCGAGGAGAACGTCAAAGAGGGACGAGAGCGGTTTATAGCTTCTCACACTTTTCAGGATGCTGTGATTAGGAACCTTCAAACAATGGCCGAATCAACGCAGCGTATTTCAGATGATTTGAAGCAGGTGCATCCTGAAATTGAGTGGTACCGAATCGCGGCCTTTCGTAATGTTCTTGTTCACGATTATCTTGGTCTTGATATAGAAAGAATCTGGGAGATTACACAGCGAGATGTTCCTGAGCTAAAGCAGGCCATCCTGGCAATTCTAAACTTGTCTGATGACAAAAAGTAGAATGGGCAGGTTGGTGTTCCGGCTGAAAATATCGTAGCTTTATTCGATGCGGTGTACGAATTTGGATTTTATAATTAAAATGACCTAATGACGTGAGAAATGCTATACAACTGTCATTCCCGCGCAGGCGGGAATCCACTTCCTGTCATCTCTGAAAACGTGCTGGTTGTTATGTTGGTGTCATTAATAATTTCACCTTTTTCTTCCTGATGCTTCTCGAAGAGCCTTGAGAAATCCTGGATTGGCTTCCAGTCCCAAACTTTCTTGTTTGTGGATATTCTCCCACACTTTGTCGTATTCTTTTTTGATGAAGTAGATAACAGCACGTTCGCCGTAGGCAACGGCAAGCTCTGGATCTATCTCAATGGTTTTGTTCAAGTCTGAGATGGCCTGGTCATGTTCTCCTTTACGGAAGTACGTGCGTCCCCGATAAAAGTGGGCCATAGCAAATCCCGGCCTCATCTCAATCGTCTTGGTGAAGTCTGAGATTGCAAGGTCGTGTTCGCCTTTCTCGAGACGGGCAACGCCTCGATTGTAATAATCTCTATAATCTTTAGAGTCTTTGCAGCCATGCACACTCACAGTAATTATTGTTCCAATTAGGGCAATTAGACCAACCTTTATTACGCTGCCCCTGGTTTTGGCAAACAGGCTATGTTCAATTGAATTGTCCATGTATTTTGATTTCATTTATTTCTCCTTTGTTTTATAAAGGCGAAAATCATCTTTATCTTCCTGAAACTACCCGTAGAGCCTTGGGAAATCCAGAAGAAACCAGCAATCCTAAACTTTGTGCCTTATTGATATCCTCCCATATTTTGTCATATCATTGCTTCGTCGATGTCATTCTTATCTTTGGCTTCCATTTGAATTTTCTGCGATGCAATACAAGTATTTATTCTCTTCGAATACTTATAAAAATCTTCTCTTTCACTTTTTTGCGAATATCCATATAATCTGATGCTGGAATATATTGGAGTTGCTATGAATTATTTTCGGGACAATATTGAGAAGATAAAAGGGTATGAGCCGGGTTTTCAGCCGAAGTCGGTGGATATAACCAAGCTGAATACGAACGAAAATCCCTATTTGCCCTCGCCGAAGGCCGTAGAAGTGCTTAGCCGGATCAATGTAGAGCAGCTTCGGCGGTATCCTGACCCTGTTGGAACTGCGTTTCGAGAAGCTGCAGCGGAAGTTCATGGCCTGCGTCCCGAAAATATCATGTGCTGCAACGGCGGCGACGATTTGCTGACTATCGCTTTTCGCGCTTTCTGCGATGAAAACCGGCCCGTCGCGTATCCCGTTCCGACGTATTCGCTTTATCCTGTGCTGGCAAATCTGCAAAATTGTCAGGCTCTGGAAGTGCCGTTCGACCACGAGTTCAATCTGCCGGTCGAATTAACAAAAACCAACGCCGCACTGACTATCGTTTGCAATCCTAACGCGCCGAGCGGCAGTTTTATAAGCGTCGGCGAGATGGCTTCGCTGGCCGATGAGCTTTCCGGCGTGCTCTTGATCGACGAGGCCTATGTGGATTTTGCCGAGGAGAATTGTGCCGGACTGGTTAAAGACTTCGATAATGTAATTATCCTTCGCTCGATGAGCAAAGGGTACGGTCTTGCCGGTTTGCGGTTCGGCTATGCGATTGCACCGGCCGGCCTGATATCCGGTCTCATGAAGGTCAAGGACTCCTACAATGTCGACGCTGTGGCTATCGCTGTAGCGACAGCAGCGATAAAAGACCATGAGTATTTCAGACAGACAACCGAGAAAGTAAAAAAAGCCCGCGATTTATTGACCGAACAGCTACGCGCTTTGAAATTTGAGGTGCCCAGAAGCTACTCGAATTTTGTTCTTGCCGAGACTAAATATTGCCAGGCGAGAGTAATTTATGATAAGTTGGTGCAGCGTAATATTTACGTCAGGTATTTTGACCTGCCCGGGCTGGAAAATAAGCTGAGGATAACTGTTGGTACGGAAGAGCAAAACGATAAAGT
>JBARRE010000185.1:0-3171 GCA_049644065.1 Sedimentisphaerales bacterium
ATAAAGGTACTCTACAAATCATTTTTTATTTCCAGATGCGTGGAATCAACCTGCCTGTCCGGCTCATGTATGCGCGGTATTGCTCGCCAAATTGTTCGAGCATCATCTGCTCTTCTTTTGGAATCCGCAACATGTACAAAGGAACCGAAAGCACCAGAAACGCCCATCCCGCAACCCAGTTCGACAGCAACAGTCCCTGTGCAATAGCCCAAAGCAGGTGGGCCGTGTACATCGGATGTCTTATCCTGCTATATACGCCGTTCGTTATGAGCGAGTGCTGTCCCGTAATTCGCAGAGTCGCCGACCAATTGCGGCCGAGGTCGGCGTGCGATCTCCACAGCATGAAAATCGCCCCTGCAAAAACCACCGTCCCTACCCAACCGATCCATCCCGGCAGGGAATAATTCGCAAATTCCAGCCATGGCGTCAACAAATACAAAAGGGGCGAAATTAATCCTACGCTGGCAATGGCGATCAATATGATATCCAGGATGTTACTGCATTTCTTAGTGGTCTTTATGCCTCTGCTTTTGGCCGCATAGACCTTACGTATCACAGAACCTACAACAAAACCCGCAAGAAAGATAACATCAAACGTATTATGACCTTTAAGCAATTTCCCATCCTTCGTTAAACAAAGATTCTACATCATCCGAAAAAGTAAGCCATCAGTGCGCCTGCGACAGCAACACCGACTGCCGGCAACACCATCTTGATGATAATTTTCAGCAGCGAAGTCTGAAAATAACTCGCTGACAACGGCAGGCACAGGTGGACAGGTGTCACCCACAGGCCGAAAAGAAGTCCGGAAAAGGCCAGTGTTTCGAGACCCATTTTTGCGTCGGGGCCAGTACCGATAAAGGCGATCAGGAACGGGTACGTAATCGCCACGGTGGGCGTGGTGACTCCCGTCGTAAAGCCGACCAGCATCGGCAGCAAAAACAGCAGTAAATACGGTGGGACATGGACGCTTATGAGAAAATCGACGACGCTGCCGATCGCGCCGCTGGTCTCGATATTAAGCTTGAAAAAAAGCGCGCCAAAAATCAGCAGGACCATGTCCGGCTCACGGGCCGCCTTGAATACGGACAACCATCGCCTAAATGGAAATCGGTGTATCAACAGCAATCCGACGATGGCTAAAAAGATGCCGATAGCCGGCGGCACATCAAATGCAATATACAAACCGGCGGTAAACACTATTGGCCAGAAAGCATGAAAGAAATCCTTCAGGTGATAACTCACGTGACGCCTGGCCGGCTCGTGCTCGGGGCGTTTCGGCGGGATGCCGAACATCAGCAGCACGATAACACCGACCAGAATGCCCGCGCCGGTCAGCACGATGTGATAGCAAAACAGTCTCAGGGCGGAGATGCCGAGCAAGCTTTGAATGAGCGGCACCGCCGGAAAGAGCGGCCAGACCGCTTCCCATTGATGACGGAACAGAAAATTGATCGCGGCCAGCCGGCTTCGCTCGACGCCGATCTTATCACCGGCCTCTCGCACCATCGGCGCCGATAGCATAATCCCGCCCGGTGTCGGCAGCATTCCCATCATCAGCGGAATCAGCGCCAGGGCAAACCGGCGGCTTTTGAACAGCCCCTGTATGGCCGGGACTAGCCGTTGCGACAGGCCGATCTCCTCCATCGCCGCACCGACGACGTTCACCAGCAGCAGCAGAGCGGTAAGTGAGACAAAAAGGTAGCCCGTCGTTCTCGTTAGCGGCTGGCTGTGCCATTCTTCGGCTAATGCCCTGCCAACATCAGCCGGCCAGACCCGAAGCAACACACCCACCAGGCAGGCCGAAACCAGCATGGCAACGCCGATCTTAACCTTCAGCCGCAGCAGTGTCACCAGCCCTGCCAATGCTATCATTATGGATATAAGCGCATACACGCCAAATATATTAACAACACAAATCTGAAAAGGGAGATTTTTATAAAAGAAATGCCGCTAAAACACTACCCCCACTCGTAGTCTGTCAAATTTGATTTGATAGCTTGGAATGATAACTTATAGAATTAAGCATGACAGACTACTAGCCCAAAAAGTAACGGATACGAATGCCGGTTCTCTATTGGCTTCTATAATGACAACGGTAAGAAGTGAAAGGTATGCTATAAAAACTACGGAAATGTCTAAACCTGCTCAACTGCGATGCTGAGCCTGATTTCCCATACAATATCAAGTTTGCCTGATCAATTCAAGCTTTCAAGCTCAAAGAAATGCTGTCACAAATTTACGGATGAAATCGGTTTGAGAAGAGCATATTCTGTACTTTCCGATTGAATCTGCTATTATCATAATTAAGGCTCAGCCATGAAAAGAGACGGGTAATTAGTATCTGTTGCGAAAAACAAAAATTGACGATGTCACCCCTGCGTAAGCAGGGATCCAGAGCGAAAAAGCTGGATTCCCGCTTCCGCGGGAATGACAAATACTGTTTCCGCAACAGAAACTAATTAACAAATATATGACCGGGAGATATGGTATGCGGCATTTAATTCACTGCGTTGTTTTTGTCTGGGTATCTGTCGTGATCGCAAGTTCTGTTACTCAGGAACAGCAAAGATTATCGGAAAGCGGGTCATCTAAAACATCGATGGCAGAACGAGCACTGACACAGAAACAATCACTCGGCAAGAAACTTTTCTTCGATAAGAATCTTTCGACACCTGTCGGGCAGGCTTGTGCCGACTGCCATGCTCCCGAAACCGGTTTTGCCAATCCGAACGCCGACTATCCCGTATCTCAGGGCGTCCACAAGGACCGTTTTGGAAATCGAAACGATCTACCCGCAGCCTATGCCTCTTTTAGTCCGCCATTCCAATACGACGCCGACGAAGGTCTGTACATCGGGGGTCAGTTCTGGGACGGGCGGGCGGCGAACCTCGCCGAGCAGGCGAAAGGCCCGTTCGTTAATGCCCTGGAAATGGCAAATCCGGATGAAAAAACCGTGGTCGATAAGGTGCGCAAATCAGAATACGCCGGCCTTTTCAGGGAAGTTTTCGGGACCGCCGCGTTCGATGATCCCAATAAAGCATACGATATGATAGCCGATGCCATCGCGGAATATGAGAAATCCAGTGAGGTCAATCAGTTCAACTCGAAATACGATCTGTACCTCGCGGGGAAAGTGGCCCTGACGGAACAGGAACGGCGGGGGCTTGA
>JBARRE010000186.1:0-11258 GCA_049644065.1 Sedimentisphaerales bacterium
GAATGAATCAAATGCGTAAGGGACTAATTGTGCAGGATTTGAAATTCGGCTTAATAATTCCGTTCGTGATCGCTTCGGTTTTCTGGAATTCCGGAGCTTCTTGCTGTCTGGCCCAGAGACAGGAAAAGGCTTTGGGCGAGCTTAAGCTTGAGGGCGAACATGTCGAACGTTTTGTTCTGCAGGGAAAGGATAGCCACACAGAGCGGATTGACCAGCCGGGCGAAAGCATCGAATTGCCTGTGGGCCAATATCGATTGCTGGAATCGCACCTGGATGGCGGCTACGACTGCTTTCAGGGAGCCGGGCCGCAGAGCAAATGGATAACGATTGCTGAGAATGCACCGGCCGTATTGAAAATCGGAGCCCCTTTGAACCAGACCTTAACAGTGAAACGACAGGGGAAAGTCCTGACTCTGGACTATAAACTGATCGGGATTGGAGGTGAAGCCTATACTAGCGCTGAAAGGAGTAATCCGCCGAGCCTTACTGTTTATAGGGGCGATCAAGAAATAGCATCGGGCCAGTTTTCTTATGGCTGAGGCGGTACTTGCTCGTACTCGTGGCGAGTACCGCGAACAACCTTCGGTGAATTGAGGTTTGTTTCCTCCTCGGATATAGGGGATTTGGGACTGAGCCAAGGATTAGAGGTAGTTTATAAATGGAGATGGTATCACAGCTTACCAAGCCTGGCGTTATGGCTCGTTTTGGCCGCTGCCCTGATTCTTATCAAGGCGAATCGAACACCTCGGGTGCTGCTTATCCTTGTGCCTTTACTGATTGTGAACGTGTTGTGGTTTCTACTTACACAGATAATGGATTTTAGCTCCTCTGCGGATGTGGAGATGTTTAACATGATGTTCAACTCTCTGGTTGCGGGGGTTACATTTCTGTGGTTATTTGCCCCTAAGCTTGACAGGTTCAATCCCTGGATTGCAATTTTACTGGCTTTAGCTCTAATTGAAACGCTTTTCTTGGTCGGAAATGTATCCTATCTCGGATTTGGATTTTCACAAAACGCTGTGGTGGCTCTGGCAATGCTTGCTGTGCTGGCATTGGCAATGCTACTCGGCTTCGTACTGGCGGGCCGGTGCTGCCGAAAACGCTACGGCCCCGTGCGTTTCATGTTATGGCTGGCCGTCTGGATGGTCGTTGTCTGCCTTGCGAGCATGATTGTGTTTTACGGAATTGTGTTTATCATTCAACAGGCTCCGATTCCGATTTCCACAATATTGTTTGTCGCTGCAACCGTGGGCCTGGTACTTGGCGTCTGCTTATACGTGATTAACCTGCCCTACATGATTCTGGCACTGCGGAACTCTTTTTTTCGCGAACGATTTCATGCATGCCTGCGTCTAAAAGCAATGCCTGCAGCTCCGCATCAGGCCGATACCGGTTGGCTTAATGAACAAAATCCCGGCACAGAAATACCCGAAAAAGGGGATTCTACGTGAAAGTGCCGGTGCGGCAAAGGTTTATAAAATAAAAATGTTGCAAAAATTGAGAAAAAACTGTAACATTTATCTAAGAATCAAGTCTTATAATATATGGAGAGGGTGAAGACGGCTCTTTGTCTAACTAAATAATCGACTGTATTTGGAGGCTCCGAAAATGAAAAAGAGAATCTACATTCAGCTCGCTGTAGGAATTGGACTGCTTATTCTGGTATCGCATGTACCGGCACAACAAGAGCAGTGGCTGCAATACCATTCATCACGAGAGGCCGGCCAGATATTTGGCCAAGTGGGCTCGCAGACGATTGAGCTAAGCACCCAACAACCCGCAGGTGTGAAGCTCCCGCAATTCAAGGGGCAGAACCAGTTGTTTGCCAAGTGGACCACTCCTATGGTCAAGAGCGGCTATCTCTGGATAGCCCTGGACCGTACGCACAAACAAGGGCCGTATGACTCGCTGTATATCGACTCAAACGGTAACGCCGGCCTCGACGATGAAACTGCTGCAGCGGCATATCGAACAGACCAGCGAAGCGCATATTTCGGACCTGTGAAAGTAATCTTTGAGGTGGAAGACGGGCCGGTCACATATCATTTGAACTTTAGGTCCTACCAATACGGCACCAGCGACAATAGATTAATTGCATCATCCGGCGGCTGGTACGAAGGGGACATAACAGTAGGTGGGGAAAAGAAGCACTGCGTACTTTTCGATTCTAATGTGAACGGTGCATTTAATGACAAATCTGCGAATGCCGCCGAGTGCGACCGGATACGGATCGGCAAAAAAGGCGGTCAGGACACGCTTTTTACAGGCAACTACATCAAAGTTGACGAAACGCTGTACCGGCCTGATATTGCCCGGGACGGGGCCTGCATAAAGCTCGCCAAGGCCGAAAACGTGAAATTTGGGACTGTTCGGCTGCCGGAGTCGATAACGCAGTTCTCCGCCAATGGTGAGAATGGACTATTTATCCTCAAGCCCGAAAAGGGAGTCACTTCGTTGCCTGTCGGAAAATATCGCGTCTATGACTGGGCCGTTGAGCGACAGGATGATAAAGGTACTAAATGGAAACTCAACGGCAGCGGGCTTAGCGAGAAGAATGTCTTCGATATTACCGAGGGCAAGGAAGCCGTAGTTTCGATTGGCGAGCCTATTGTCGCCACCCTCGGTGCTTCTGAAAGGGAAGGAACGCATTCTTTCAGACACACCATGGAAGGCCGGGCCGGCGAACGCATCGTATTAACACGCAATGGCGCTCAGCCGCAAGCCCCAAAGGTAAATATCAAAAGCGCGGACGGCACGTATGACCGCACTTACAGCTTCCAGTATGGGTGAGGCGGCACATGTTCGCTCTCGTGGCGAGAGCCCAAAAATGTGGCGGGACCGTTCACCGCAACCGTAGAAGTGGCGGGTCCTTTCAAGATCGAAGGCAAAGCCTACACCATAGCGGCCAAAAGCAAACCGTCGGGAACAACGTCACCTATTGTCGCCGCTGCAGAAAAGCCTGTCAAATCGAGATACGGAACAGTAATTATCATCATCGGCATGATCGCTCTTGCAGCCGCCGGAATGGCGATCTACAAGAAAAACGCAACAGTCTAATTTAATCGCTGATTCAGGGATTGAGTCACGGCGAGAGCCGGAAAGGGGGATCATTATGCGCCGAAATAATGCAACGTTTTTATGGATGTGTTTGGTAATAGTTGCCGTAATCGTTTTTGTCAGCCATGCAGTCGCAGCAGAGATAAAGGAAATAACCTGCACGGGCAAAGTAGTTGATGCAGAGGGTCAACCTATCGAAGGTGCAAAGGTTGCATTGTACGTGTACAGTAGCGGGATCAATTCGTTTTCCTATGGTATGAGCCCGACAGAGCAAGTTACGACCGGGTCTAACGGCGGGTTTTCTTTCAGCGTGCTTGCCGATGACGATAACTACACGTATGGAAAGATAGTCGCCGAAAGAGAGGGACTCTCGCTGGGTTGGGCCAGTTGGAATATGCGTAAGGGCAGTGTAGAGCTTAAGATTGAATTAGGCCAGTCGAACGCTTTGGCTGGCGTAGTGCTTGATGAGAATGACAGACCTGTTTCGGGGGCTCGAGTGAGGATCCACATGCTGCTTATCGGTGAAGGAGAAAACAAACAATACCTGACAAGTCCGGTAGCGCCAATGCTGTTCACCATCAATACGGACGCGGACGGCAAATTTACATTCACCAATTTGCCGCTTAGGACGACAGCAGACTTTGTGGTCGAAAAAACGGGGTATGCCAATATAAATACCTGGACAGTAAGTTCTCGCCTGAATTATGCAGTTGGGCAGACGGATATCAAGCTCGTGCTGCCGGTCGATGCGAGAATCGAAGGAGTTGTCGTGGAAAAGAAAACCGGCAAACCGACCGCTGAGATCAGGCTGGTTGTGAAGGAAAAGAATCGTTGGGTTCAGGATGCTTTTGACTCAAAAGACAATGGGACATTCAGCATAAATTCTCTCGCTCCCGGCAAATACAAACTGGAACTCTTACCGCCGGCAGCGGAACTAGCGGATTGGATTGCCGAACCTGTTGAAGTACTGACTGAGAAGGGTAAAACCACAAGCGGCGTAAGAATCGAGCTGATTAAGGGTGGTTTACTGGAATTTGTCGTTACTGATGCTGTCAGCGGAAAACCCCTTGATAAAGTATCAATGAGCGTCGCGAATGAAGTATATAGCCGCTCTAGTCTTTCCGGTGGGGATGGAATCGCCCGGATTCGACTGATTCCCGGAGATTATTATTTATTCGGCGCTTACAGGCAAGGTTACTCACCGAACAAATCCGAAGATCTCGTTGTGATCGAGGATGGCAAGACCGAACGCTGGGAATATGCACTTTTTCCCGAGTCGAAGATTACCGGTATAATGCGGGATGATAGAGGCAGGCCTTTGGAAGGCGTCGAACTAATAGTCTGGCCAACGGAAAGCAAGGAGAATGCAGTTACGGATGCTGGAGGGACATTTGAAATTACTTATGATATACCGAGCTTCCCAGGGCCAGCCGTAGACAAACCAGAATTTCTCGTTCTCTGCCGATACGAAGAAGGTAACCTGGCTGCCACGATGAACATCAGCGAAGACACACGAGTGCTTGATGTAAAACTGAAACCCGGAGTTACTTTTACCGGAAACGTGATGGATCCTGATGGCAGAGGCATCGAAGGGGCTAAGATATACGTGAACCTGCTTCGACCGGGCTGGAATTGGTCGATAGGACCACAAAGACTTGAGCAGGCAATGACGGACAAAGAGGGGAAATTCGAAATCAAAGCCATACCCGCCGGCAACAAGTACGATCTCTCGGTAAAAACCGAAGGATACGGCATTAAAATTATTGAGCAGATCGATACTGACCATGTGGCAAACAATCAGCTTGATATGGGAAATCTCACATTGGCCTTGGCGAACCTTTCGATATCGGGCGTGGTTGTCGATGACAATGACAAGCCTGTCGCCGGTGTAAACGTTAATACCTATACCCAAAGCCAGCCATATCGCAGAGCAAATACAGATAAGGACGGCAGATTCGTGTTTGAGGGAGTCTGTGCAGGGAAGATACTAATCCTGGCAAGCAAACTTGGCACGGAATTGCATGGCTCTATCTATGCCGATGGCGGGATGACTGATATCAAAATCGTGATAAGTGAAAAATCATTGCCTACCCGCTATGTGCCGAAGCAGCCGGCTTCACTCGTGGGCAAACCTTTACCTGAACTGAAGGACTTAAAAATAAAACTGCCCCCGGTCGGTCTGACCAACAAGAGAATCCTCGTCTGCTTCTGGGATATGAACCAGCGGCCGTCACGAAACTGCCTTCGGCAGTTGAGCACAAAAGCACAAGAACTTAAGGCAAAAGATATTGTAGCTATTGCTGTTCAGTCTTCGAAGATTGATGAAAACACTCTGAAACAATGGGTGAAAAAGAACAACATTCCCTTTCCGGCAGGAATGATTGAAGGTGACTCTGAAAAGATCCGTTTCACCTGGGGCGTTCGTTCGCTTCCGTGGTTGATTCTGACTGATAAGCAGAGTATTGTCAGAGCTGAAGGATTCACTCTGATTGAGTTGGATGAAAAGTTAAATGCGAATAACTGAAAGGTCAAGCCAATGCGACGATCGAACTGGATTGCTGTTGCGCTGTTGTACTTCGCGACTTGTGCCGGAGTTGCACAAGCTGATTCACGCATTATACATTTCCCTTCGGATCGATCCATGGGGATGCTCTATGTCTTGGACTCAAACCAGGTGGACACAAGCAGCTATGACGACTGGGAACCGCTTTGTGAAGCCATCGGAAACGTGACAGTTCCGACAGGAATGGCAATAAGACTCGATTGGAACAAGGAAGCGGGTGACGATTTGTCAGCTTTATCTATGCTGGCGCCCGATGACCTGCAGGAACTTGGTTTGACAGGTATCCAAATCGCAGATGATCAGTTAAGACATATAGCCCACCTGACCGGTCTTCAGGAGTTGGATATTTCTAAAACGAACATACTCGGCACAGGATTGAAATATCTGGCTAAGCTCGATTCACTCAAAAAATTGTGGCTGGCCAATACTCATGTAGGCGATGACGAGCTTTCCTGCCTTTTGGAATTGCCTTCCCTGGAAGGTCTTGGCCTGCGGGATACTCCGACAACCGACGAAGGTATGGTTGTTGTAGGAATGATCACTTCTTTGGAGGTATTGTCCCTGAGTGCCGGTGTGGGCGATGAGGGTCTCGCTCACCTCAATGACCTCAAAAACCTGCGATGGTTGTCAACCGGGGACCGTGGTGTCACTGATAAAGGTCTTGCGTGTTTAGCTGGTCTTACAAATTTGGAATATCTTGGCCTCGAAGGAGCACAGGTGAGCGATGCCGGTCTGGTTTATTTGAAAAATATGTCAAAACTGAAGAGTCTCAGACTCTATGGCACTCGCGTTACAGAAAAAGGATTTGTTCATCTGGAGAATCTTACAAATCTTGAAGAGCTAAACGTACTTTACGGTGTCACCGAAACGGGTTTGATGGCTCTGTCGAAATTGCCTTCGCTTAAAAACATAACGGTCGATGGGAACTTGCTCAGCGAAGAAGGGCTGGCGCTTCTGTCAAAGTTCAAGTCGCTTGAGCACGTTTACATTGACAACACGGATAAGATGGATGCAATTGTCAAAGAGCTGATAAACCTGCCCGGACTAAAAGAGCTGACTCTCGGCACAGGTCTAACGGATGAAGGCCTTGTGAAGCTAAAGAACATGCAGTTCCTACAGTCTCTTATGATTGGCCCGTCACAGATTACGGGTAAGGGCATCGCCGCCTTAGCTGAAATTCCTTCGCTGCAAAAATTACAACTTCGCCAGGCAAAGCTGGACTCAGAGGACGATTGGGTGGCTCTCGGCAAGCTTTCAGCCTTGCAGTCTCTAAACTTGCAGTACTTGCTGTCCGAGGTGACTGATGCCCATATCTCGCATTTAAGCGGACTGCAATTCTTGAAAGACCTGTCTATTGACGCTATCATCATTAAGGATCGAAACGCCACTTTTTCTATGGATGTCACAGATGATGGATTAAGGTACCTTTCAAAACTCAAATCCCTGGAGCAACTTAGCCTTCGTGGTGCCAAAATTACAGACGAAGGAATCCAGCAGTTGTCTGAAATACAAACATTGAAGTACATGTACATCCAGGATTGCAATGTCACCGAACAAGGCCTCCTACGGCTCAAAAAGAAACTGCCGGCATTGCGTTGGTTTTTGTATAATTTTCCCGATTCTCAGGGCGGTTGATTATGTGTTGCTGGATATGTCATCCATACTCTGTGCTTGCTCAAATATACTGCCCAGATTCAGGGCGTCCGGGCTGCACTTGGTGCATTCGAGGCAGCGGATGCATCGCAGGTCGTTGGGGCTCTTTTCCGGCTCGATGCCGTATTCGCACAACTTGTGACATCGGTCGCAGTGCGTGCATTTGTCGGCGTTGAATCGCAGGAAGAACGCCGAGACACGATTGAACAGCGAGAATATCGCGCCGAGCGGACAGAGCAGTCTGCACCAGGGTCTTCTGATAAAGAAGATGGCGATCAGGAACAGAACGAGAATGGTCAGCTTCAGTAAGCTCGGCCAGATAATCTCTTCGCCGGCAATCGCCTGGCCTGCCATAGTCGGCACCGCCGCCTCCAGTGCCCCGGCCGGACAGATCCGGCAGACAAAAAGCGGGTGATCTTCGCCGAAGAAGTAGGGAACCGCCAGCACAGTCCCTATCAGCACTACGTATCGCAGATACCCCGTGACTTTGGGCAGGTCGAATTTCGGCGTTGGAGCTTTAGCCGCCAGGTCCTGCAGGAAACCGAACGGGCAGACCCAGCCGCATATCAGCGTGCCGAACAAAGCGCCGAACGCGATGAGTAATCCGACTGCGATGAATGGAAAAACGTGGAGCGCGCTGAATTGTGCGATTATGCCGATAGGGCACGCGAACGTCGCCAGGGGACACGCGTAGCAGTGAAAGACGGGCGAGCACATAGTGTGCATACGCAGGCCCAAAGGATCCAGCCAAACCAGCAGGAATGAAGCTTGCACCCACATTCGCCAGCCGAGCAGCCTGGAAGTGAAACCGCCTGCTTTATTTTCATTGACCATGGCCACCATGGTCTCCTTTTAACTGGGTCAGGTCGAACAGGTTTCGGGGGCCTTCTCGCCTACTTCGTACGTCTGCTTGATCTTGCCCGATTCATCCCGCTTCACGCCACTCACGGATGCGTCTTTGATAAGAGCAGATTCCGACTTTGCAAGCATCACCGGCTCGCCATCCTGTTGTGCTGAAACATTCGTGGAATGAAAGAACGCGCCGTATGCCAGCAGGGCCATCCCGAGCAGAACCAGCAGGCCAAAGATTAGGATTTTCGTATTTTTTGTTATCATAAAAGCATTCCTTTTTACTTATTGTATCGACCGGCCATAGGCAAACGGTTGACTTTTGCCGGCGATTCAAAAATGGCGGAGGCGAATGGGAATCGAACCCACCCGGGACCTTATCAGCCCCACACTGGTTTTGAAGACCAGGGGCACCACCAGGCACCAGTCACCTCCGCAAAGTTTTCTCTTATTTTATCAGATTCTATAATAATATATCCACATCGTCCAGTCAATGATTCTTGCTGGGATTTCATTTTTCCCCCTTTCTTCCTTGTTTTACAGGCAGACACATCTAAAATTGATCAAAATGGATAAAACCATCCTGAAGAAGAAAGAAATAGTTATAATGAAAGTGTGTACCCGAAAGAATAAGGAGCTGGTTATGAAGAAGTCTGTTGTGTTCTTATTATTTCTCATTGACTTGACGGCCTTCGCCGAAAGCTACAATATCGATACTTACCGGGTGTTTGGCCCTGAACATCCTGGCCGATACAAGCATCCGGCGTCCATTACACAACTGGCCAACGGGGACCTTTATATTGCCTACTACGGCGGTTCGGCCGAGTATGGCGACGACACCGCCGTATACGGTTCTCGCCTCAAAGTGGGTGAAACCCAATGGACTGAACCTAAGATCATCGCGAATACGCCTGACCGAGGCGAAGGGAATCCCGTAGTGTGGCAGGCGCCCGACGGCCGGGTGTGGCTCTTCTACGTGAACCGGTATGGCGAAACCTGGTCCAACGCGCGAGTCAAGGGGAAGATCTCCGACGATGGTGCGGAAACATGGTCGGATTCGTTCATGCTCAACTTCGAAGAAGGAACCATGGTTCGGGGCCAGCCCATCGTCCTGAACAATGGCGACTATCTCCTGCCCATGTACTACGAGACCGGCGGAGACCGGGAGAAGACAGCGTCCACAACCTGTTCCTACTTCATGCGATACAATCCGAAGACAAAAGTATGGACCGAAACCAACCGGATCAAATCGCCCATGGGCAATCTGCAAGCCCAGGTTGTCCAGCTTACCGATGATTATCTGATCGCCTATATCCGTCGGGGCGGCGAGTTTTTGCCTACCGACCATGGCTACATGTTGCGCTCCGAGTCCCGGGACGGCGGCTATACGTGGTTTAACGCGGTTGAGACGAAATTCCTCAATCCCAACTCCGCCGTTGACTTCATCAAGCTACAAAACGGCCATCTGCTACTGGTCTACAATGATAACATGAACGATCGCACGCCGCTAACCGTGGCTGTCTCGACAGACGGCGACAAGACCTATCCCTATCGGCGCAACATTGCGGGCGGCGACAATTCCTTCGCCTATCCCTATGCCATTCAGACCCGTGACGGCAAGATCCACATCATCTACACGACGAACGGCCGAACGACCATTATGCATGCTGTGTTCGACGAGTACGCCATCATCGGCTCACCACCCGAACTCTAATCGACTCTGTGCCGTTATGCGAATAAAGATGATTTGGCAAAATTAAAAAAGGTGGTCAGGTTTATCTGATATATTGCTTTCTTCTATATCTTTGGTAATGAGGCTTGTCCGGGAGCCTGACCATTTTCATTTTTCCCCCCTTTTTCCTTGCTCAACAGGAGACACATCTATAATTGACCAAAGTGGATAGAACATTTCTGAAGTTACGACGTAGTAGTTTATGCTTTCTTGCTTTATACCGATAGACTTGAGATGTTATACTGGCTCTCGGAGAGGCCAGATGTCTTATACGGAAACCATAGAAACATTTATAGCCTGATGGTATGCGCAAGGAAACGCATAGCGAGCAGAAAGAAATACGAATGACCGAACCATTGCCATCATTGCTAGAGCTATCACATCTCCAACGACAAACGCTTGAAGTGATTGTACTAAAGGGCACGAGTATTGAGGGACATGCATGGAGGGAACAGATCATCTTGCTTTGGGCCGAAGGGATGTCACCATCGGAGACTGCGCGGCAGCTAAATGTTGACGAGAAGACAGTAAAGTATCTGCGTCAAGAATGGCTAGCGTCTGCGAAACGTCTTGGTGTAGCTGAAGAGAAAGTGCACGCGGCACTGGTCGATTTGCTCTCTGAGGTTGCTCAAATTCTAAGCAGCGGTCAAGGCCGAAAAAAGAAAAGACCCTCCATAGCTGGAGTCACTTCCCAGAAAAGAGAGAGTCAGCCAGAGAGAACGCCAGACGCCTTGTCCCCAGCAGCGAAAGCTCTCATTGAAATCGTCCACCACAAGCCACGTGTATACGGTATCAACAGAAGTAACTGGACGCTACGAAGTCTGGCTGTCGCATTTGAGAAACAATATGGACAGAGCATATCGGCAATGACGGTTAGCCGTTATATGAAGGAAGCGGGATATAGTTGGAGGAAGTCACGAAAGATCCTAACAAGTCCAGATCCGAACTACCGAGAAAAAGTCGAACTGCTTTTGCAAACGCTTCACTCTCTGAAGGCTGACGAGGATCTATTCTTTATCGATGAGCTGGGTCCCATGCAGATAAAACGGTATGGAGGCAGATGCTACTCAGCACATGGCAAAACACCTACTCATCCACAGAACCCACGTTCCAAGGGCTCAATTACACTATGCGGTGCGTTGAGCGCGACGAAAAACCAAGTAACTTGGTTCTATAGTCGCACGAAAGACTCGACAGGGATGATTGATCTGGCTGAGGTACTCTTCAACCAGTGTCACGACAAGTCACGTTTCTTTGTCACCTGGGATGCAGCATCGTGGCATAGATCCAATCAATTAGAGGAATGGGTTAACAATCTTAACCTTCGAACGACAGCAGAAGGCGCTGGGCCAGTCATCGAATTCGTCCCGTTACCAAGCAGTGCCCAGTTTCTAAATGTCATCG
>JBARRE010000187.1:0-3263 GCA_049644065.1 Sedimentisphaerales bacterium
ATCGCGGTGAATACCTTATTCTTTTTGGCCACTTCGCCAAGTATCCGACACTCCCGGATGTTATGCGCCAGCGGTTTCTGGCTGAACGTGTGAAGCCCCCGTTCCATAGCGCGCACCGCCGCAGGGGTGTGATGGTGGTCAGGCGCGGCGATCAGGGCGACGTTCAGATCCTTATGACATTCGTCGAGCATTCGCCGGTAGTCGTGGTATATCTTGGGCTTGGCATCGGTGTCTTTGATATTCTCGAGGGCGGTGGCGATCGCTTTGTCATCGATATCCACCATCGCGACCAATCGCTGTAACCTTGCCATGAACAGTGGAAGTCTTTTGCCCACCCCGCCGCAGCCGATGACGGCGACCCCCAGCTTTTTACGGGCAGATCTTGCCGCATGCAGCTTCGGCACGCGTACCAAGCTCATCCCGACGGAAGCCGAAGCCGCCAACGAAGCCTGTTTCAACAATTCTCTTCGTGAATAAGTACGCATTTGGATTCTCCTTTCCATAAAAGGAACCTCATTCTTTCTGCAAAGTACTGATGAGCGCAACAGGATCAATGATTGGTCCGAAAGAATGTCTTTCTCCTTCATGTTCAAGCTCAATCGTTCGGCCGGTCTTCATCGCCAGCTTCCAGAACCGCTCCGGCGTGATCTCCGGGTCAACTTGCGCGGCGAGCGCGTAGACGCCGGCGACATATGGGATGGCCCAGCTCCAACCGCCCTGTCGGTGGAAGACGTACTCGTCGACCCCGTTCGCCGCCGCCGTCGTCCGCGAACCCATCGGCACCCAGAGCTGGTTCCATTTCCGCTGACCCCGGTAGAACTCCTCTGCCAGCCACAGACCCGGCTCGTTCGAGGCGAAGTCGTCCGGATCACTCAGCGGCGTGCGGTCCAGACCGTCGAACACGAAGCCATGCACGTCGTCAATGAACGAACAGACGACCAGCATGCCGGCCTTCTTCGCTTCATCGACCGCTGCCGTCATTTCGTCGTAGCCCTTTCGCTTCGAGGTCCACCCAACGCTCATGGAGATGACGCGGATCTTGCGGTCGTCGGGCAACTGCTTGTTGATCTCGAGGATCCGGCGAACGGCCTGCGCGTAGTAGGCGAAGTTC
Organism: Sedimentisphaerales bacterium; assembly: GCA_049644065.1. Taxonomy (GTDB): domain Bacteria; phylum Planctomycetota; class Phycisphaerae; order Sedimentisphaerales; family Anaerobacaceae; genus JAFGPJ01. Next base: position 1,112 of record JBARRE010000187.1, read on the forward strand.
CACTCGAAGCCGTCCTTACCTTTGCCCCAGTCGCCCGTCCATGATCCGATGTAATACAGGTCGGCCTCCGGCGCGACGCCAACCGTCTTGCCTACGGCGATCGACGCCACTGCCGCACCGTGCATCTGCGGGTCAGTGCCCGGCCGGACGTTGATCTCCTCATAGAACCGCAGCCGGTCCGCATACTCCTTGTGCTTGGTCAGCAGCACCTGATCGACGATGGCCACGCCGATCCCGCGACCCGTGATCCCCCGCTCGTGCACCTTCCGCACGCCCAGTCCCGGATTCTTGCCGAACTCCATAATGCGCTCGTGGTCGAATCCCTCCGGCATGCGATCGGCCGTCGGCCACGTGGTCCGGCTGTCGAAATCGGCGTAGAGCAGATCGTCGAGCGACTTGCGCAGATCGAGGCGCGAAACGTCACGACCCCGGAGGTCAACTTGCCGGCTCTCGGTGCTCTTCGGATTGCGGCGAGGCAACGATTCGAGCACGCGATCGCGGCCTTGTCTACGATCACCTTCTGGCTCATAAACAACGATCTCGGCGACGGTCCGGTTCTCCTCGTGGATGACGAATCCAAGCCCCTTGGCGTGATAACAGTGATAATTCTTCCCCAGGGCCTCTCTGGGCTGGAAATCCTCACCAAAGGCTTGTTTGATCTTCTGCTCCGAGTCGCCCACGCCCAAGCCATTTCCGAGTTTGTAGAGAGGACTATGCACGTTGATCACTTGGACAGAATCATTCTCAAGCCAAAATGAAACGTCATGAAAGGACAGAATGTATTCTCTCGGAAGATTGTTAAGGCTGTACCTTTCTTCCCCGCGACGAACAACCTCATCTTCCCCGAGCTGAACGGCCTCTGGTTCTCCCAGCTTGCTCAACAGATCGTCTTTGCTCATGCCAAGCGTATAGTCACCAATTCCCACACCAGGCACGATGGTATGCTTCGATTTCTCTTGTTGACTTGCCCCTACGCCGTCAGAGCCGGCAAGGAGAATTCCGACCAGAGTTAATAGTACTGTTGTTACTCGTCTCATGACTTGTTACCTCCTATTGAGTTGACCGGGTTCCAGGGCCAGATCAAGCGGATGCTTAATCCGCGTGCATCTTTCCGGCCCTCTTTCACCGGGGAATACCTCGCTTGAGGCGTTTGACAGCCTCAATGAATCCCCTGGGATTTACAATCGGACCGAGCTTGGTTGGGGTTGCGGTTTTTTGCCAGAGCTCCACGATCTCATCCGGCGAAATCCCTGGATGCACCTGGAATGCCAGGGCCGCGAGTCCGGCCAAGTAGGGCGCAGCCCAGCTGTTGCCCCCGTAGGTGTAAAACTTATAGACATCTTTACCCCGGTGACTGGCCGTGGACCGGTTCTCAATGGGCACATAGACCAGCGCATTTCCGTCACCAGACAGATAGCTGGGACCATAGTTGTTCGGATCGTCCGGGTCTTTTCCTACCTTTCGTTTCAAGGTGCCATATGGCATGAAATCCTGCTTGTCACAGGTCACAACCAGAATGCCGTTCTTTTTCGCCTTGTCTGCGGCCGCCCGCCATTGATCGTAATGATCCTTCTGCGAAACGCCTATTGAAATGCTGATGACACGTACCTTCTCGGATGGAGGCAAATTTCGATTCCGTCCAACGATCTGTTCAACCGCTCGAGCATACCGACGATTGTCCCCCGTTAGCACGCCATAAAAATGCAGACTCGCCCCTGGCGCCACACCGCAGGTCTTACCTACCGCAATACTGCACACCGGCGGTGCATGCGAACCGCCCTCGGCTTCGCGCACATGATACGACTTGATCCGGTCAGCATATTCAATGTGATCCCTCCGCAATATTCCATCGACGATGGCTATGCCCACGCCGCTGCCGTTGATGCCTTCTTGATGGAGGCTGCGCACTCCCAGGCCGGGATTCTTCCCCTCCTCGATACGTCTGCCTGGTTCAAAACCCCGCGGCAGACGACCAGGTTCGGGCCATACGGTGAGACTGTCAAACGTCATGCGTTCCAGGAGGTCACCCTTTTGCGACAAATCAAGCCGGCTGAGATCCGCGCCACAAATATTATTATACTTTCCAAACCTCGACAGATCCCCTTCATCGCGCAGGACAACGGGACGGTTCTGGCCGATATCGATTTGCCTC
>JBARRE010000188.1:0-4594 GCA_049644065.1 Sedimentisphaerales bacterium
GAGAGTGAAAAAGCGAAGGCCAAAAAAATATAGGTTGATGAATAAGCCACGCGGTGATTTAAGGGCTGCTTTGATAGGAGCTTAACGCTATGTCAGTGCCATTCGTACCGGACACCTTTAATTCCTCCCTTAAAAACGGGAAATAAATGAGATCATGCCGATTTATTTGAAATTTATTTCCAAAATTGGTATAATTTATATAAAACCTTTCAAACGTGGAGTTTAGCATAGGTTGATGTGCAAGTTAGGCCAAAAGACGCAGGAATTGGTTACTCTGGCCAAGGAAGGTGATGACTCTGCTTTAGAGCGGTTGTGCAGGGTTTACGGCGAGCGGGTACGGCGAATAATTCGGCTACGCATGGGCAAAGAGGTTCGACCCAGGCTGGACTCGATGGATTTGGTCCAGGATGCCCTTCTTTCGGCTTTGGGAGGATTAGGAAACTTTACGTATAAGAATGAGGGTGATTTTCTGAGGTGGTTAGCCAGAATAACCCAAAACGAACTCCGCGACAATTTAGACAAGATATACACCGAGAAGCGTGATATTCGCAAAGAGGTTCGATTTGAAAACTATGGGCCAACTACCGGTGGCGGCTTTGTCGGAACTCCCGGCCCCATCGAGGCCACAACGCCGAGTGTAATTATGTCCAAAAAGGAAGATTTGGATAAGCTCGAAAAAGCAATAGATAAACTGAAACCCGACTATAGAGAAGTGATAGTCTTAGCGAAGATTGATGGACTCTCCTACAAAGAGATAGGAGACAGGCTTGGCAAAAGTATAGATTCGGTGGGACACCTGCTCTCGCGAGCGATGGTGGCGCTCACCGAAGCCTTCTGGGCGATTTGATGGCGACTATGGACGACAATAACAAAGAGCATAGTTTCAAAGAGGCTGTTCGGCAGTTCGTCGAGGCGCAGTTGTCCGGCAAAGAACCCGACATAGAAGAACTCGTCAGCAAATACCCGGAGTTTGAGCATCAAATTAGACGGAAGGTAAAAGAGTTCCATAAAGTTGACTCTTTATTCGACTCTCTTGTCCAGGCAGACCAGAGCGACTTTGCGGATATATCGGATGAATACGATCTTGTCGGTAAGAACGTCGGCAGTTTTGAAATAGTAAAGATAATCGGCCGAGGTGGAATGGGTGTGGTTTATCTGGCCCATGATACCAAGCTCGACCGTTCTGTGGCCGTCAAGAGCATCCCGGCTGAATTGCAGGCAAGCGCGACTGCCCAGGCGCGTTTTAAGCGGGAGGCCAAACTCTTAGCTTCGTTGAATCACCCGAATATTGCTGTAATCCACGAGATCATTGAAGAAGATAAGTCCGGCTATTTGATTCTCGAATATGTCTCCGGCGAAACGCTTGCTGAACGTATCGCCCGTGAACCGTTAAAACTCTAGGAGGCTCTATCGCTTGGCCAACAGATCGCCGAGGCCGTTTCAGCAGCCCACGAAAAAGGCATCATCCATCGGGACCTCAAGCCGGGCAATATCAAGATCACGCCGGAAGGTAAGGTGAAGGTTCTGGACTTTGGCCTTGCCAAAGCCTCCATAAGCGAAGACAAAAACGTTGAAAATACCGTCACTCAGCCCGGCCGTGTAATCGGCACGCCGGCTTATATGAGCCCGGAACAGGCCCGCGGCCAGCCAACTGATAAGCGCAGCGACATCTGGTCTTTCGGCTGCATTATGTATCAAATGCTGACCGGTCATCTTCCATTTGAAGGCGAGACTGCTACAGACACGCTGGCGCACATTATCGAACGGCAGCCCGATTGGCAAGCTCTGCCGCTGGAAACCCCGACGAATATCCGTACATTACTGCGTCGTTGCTTAGAGAAAAAACCGCAACGGCGGCTTCAGCATATTGGAGATGCAGTCATCGAAATCAGCGAAACGCTGAACATACCTGTAACCGCACCGCCGGTGACCACGCCGTCGTCTATTTTACTCAAGCCGCAGATTACAGCCAGACATAAGCTGCGAACAGCAGCAATGATTGTTGTTGCAGCTTTTGCGATCATCCTGTCCGTCATTGCGGCGCAACTTGTCTCGAAAAAAGAAGTTCAACCTTCCTTAAAGGAAATACGACTGGTGGTCCTGCCGTTTGAGAACCTGGGCTCTACCGAGGACGAGTACTTCGCCGATGGCATCACCGATGCTATCACCGCTCGTTTAGCTGGTATTCAGGGATTGGGTGTCATCTCACGGCAGAGCGCAATGCAGTATAAGAAAAGAGAAAAAGATACACGGCAGATAGCTCAAGAGTTGCGTGTCGATTACATTCTGGAAGGTACGGTCCAGCGTGAGCGGCCATCAGATCCAACCAGCAGAGTCAGGATAATACCCCAGCTCATCAAGGCTTCCGAAGACACGCACGTGTGGAATGAAATATACGATGACGATATGAGCGAAGTTTTCCGACTGCAGTCCGACTTAGCTGAGCGTGTGGCACAGGCAATGGACATTACTCTGCTTGAACCGGAACGTCAGGCGTTGGAGTCCCGGCCAACAGAAAACATTGAGGCGTATGACTATTACCTGCGCGGCTACGATTATTCTCTCCGAAGTCATCTCGAAGGCGACATTAGGATAGCCATTAGAATGTATGAGAAGGCGGTCGAGTTGGATCCCACGTTTGCTCTGGCCTACGCCGGGCTCTCAGATGCTCATCGCCTGATGTATTGGTACTATTATGACCGCAGCAATGCACGCCTTGCTATGACAAAGGACGCGGCGGACAAAGCGATAGAACTTAGTCCTGAACTGCTTGAAGCGCGTATGGCTTTAGGGATGTATTTCTATCATGGTCATCTGGATTATGACCGTGCCTTAGAACAATTCGCCATCGTCCGCAAAAGCCAGCCTAATAACAGCGACCGTTTCAAAGGCATTGGTTTTGTTCAAAGGCGGCAGGGGAAATTCGAGCAGGCGTTAGCCACTCTCAAGAGAGCTTCTGAGCTTGACCCCCTCAACCACTTTTCAGCCTGGGAGGTCGGGACAACTTTTATGTACCTGCGCAAGTACCAGGAGGCTGAGCGTTATTATGACCAGGCGATATCGCTGGCTCCCGATTTGTCCTTTGCCTATTATTGTAAAGCCTGGCTGTACCTGTGCTCGGAAGGCAGCACTGAGAAGTCGCGGGCAGTACTGGCCGAGGCAATGCAGAGCATCGAGTCAGCAGAAAATCCCTCCATTATTAAGTTACTGGTCATTATCGATTTGTTCGATGGGAACTATCAAGAGGCTTTGGACCGGCTCTCTTTAGAATCACAAGATATTGATAATCAGGATTATATCGATGATCGGGAGTACTTTATCCCCAATGCTCTACTATACGCACGAATCTACGGGTACATGAACAAAAAGGAGTTGGAGCAGGCCAATTATGAGACCGCTCGAAGCATTCTCGAGTCCAAAATCGACGAACGGCCGGAGCATGCGCGATTCCATAGCGCGCTGGGCGTCGCCTATGCTGGTTTGAGCCGCAAGGAAGACGCGGTCCGGGAAGGGAAGTTAGCAGTGGAGCTGCTTCCTGTAAGCAAGGAGGCAATGAGAGGTCCCTATCGGGTCGAGGATTTGGCCCGTATCTACGTGATGGTTGGCGAATTTGATGCAGCCATCGACCAGCTTGAGGATTTATTGTCCATACCCGGACCATTATCGATTCCTTTGCTTCGACTCGACCCGGCCTGGAACCCCTTATGCGACCACCCCCGTTTCAAAAAGCTTATAGAGTTAAACAAGTAATCAAACAGACCAAGAAGTGGCAATTAAAACTACCTCTCAATCAGTCAAAAAAACAATAAAAACCATACTGAAGCATACAATACGCACTACGCAGTCCTTGGGACTCCGCCGTAAGGCGTCCCTGACGGGACTTACGGAGAACGCACTACAGAGCACACAGTACGAATAATGGACGCCGTCTCACGGAGATTTTTCAAGAATTTGCCCGCCTTTTTCCGTAATAATTCGTATAATACTAAACTAAATGATTATTGATTAATGATAAATGATAGGTCCAATCACGCAGTACGCAGTACGAAACAATAAAGTTTTGCCCGCACCACTGGTGCCGGGTCGAAAGAATTGAGAATTTAGAATGTAGAATTGAGAAATATAGAAGAAAAAAGTCAAATTAATGAAAAAAACAGATTAAAAAGAGAAGAAAACGATGAAAAATTGAGCTTAATTTGAAAAAACAAAGCCAATTTGTATCGGCACGAATTGGCGCAAAGTCTTATGTGAAAGGAGAATACGACAATAAACCGGCTGGTGGAGCCGAAGAAAACAAAGCCAATCAAGCTTGTCCTGAGCATGTCGAATGGAGCCAATCTCACGTTCCCGAGCCAGCTAAAGGAGCGGGAAAAAGAGATAAATCGGTTGCGGCAGCTACCGGTTAGACGGATGAGGTAGAACTGAACGACAAAAGCTGTCGTCAAAAGAAGAGATTAGCCGGTGAGCAGCTCGAATTCTTCGGGGCTGAGGGATTGGCGTAATTTCTGCAGGGCGAGAAGTTCGATCTGGCGGATTCGTTCTTTGCTCAAATCGAGTTCCTGGCCGATTTGTACTAAGGTTTTTGTTTCCTTTT
>JBARRE010000189.1:0-1766 GCA_049644065.1 Sedimentisphaerales bacterium
CCGGCATTTGAGGTGCACACGTGGGAAAAGCTTTCTCCATTTTATAATATCGCAAGGATGATAGATGTTATGACTTTCTTTGTAAAGCTGATGCTTATAGCCATAGTACTTATAAGCATAATGAATGTTATGGTTATGGCAGTGTACGAACGTATAAGAGAAATCGGTACTATCGCCGCTATAGGTACACTGCCTGGGAAAATAGTGGCAATGTTTCTGATAGAGGGTTTCTCCCTGGGTTTCTTTGGTGCAGTAGTGGGAGATATTCTGGGGGTGGCAGTTATCTCTGTACTTAACGTTGCCAAACTCACCTTTAGTTTCGGCAGGCAAAAAGGGCTTTTGCTTTCTCCAACCATAAATCTACAGGATATTCTCGTGATTTCAATAATTGTAATAACCATTTCAGTAATTGCAAGTCTTCAGCCGGCCTATAAAGCATCAAGGATGAACCCGATTGACGCGCTGAGACATGTATAGGAGGTAATTCGAAATGAAGAATACACTTTTCTCAACTTTGGTCGTTCTGTCTCTGGTACCGGTCATGGCTTATGCCGCTCAGAAGGATGAGGCGAAAATTGCTGTCGCATCAAACAGCAAAGACGCTACATCCTCTATAAGCAACAAGGCAGGCAAATGCCCATACTATCTTATATTCAACAGAACGGGCGAACTAATAGAGGTTATTAGCAACCCTTACAAAGATGCACAAAGCGGAGCAGGGCAACAGACGGCGGATTTCCTTGCCAACAAAGGCGTGACTCTAATAATTGCTGAAACCTTTGGTGACAAAATGATTGAGGCCATGAGGAGTAATAGTACGGATTATTTCAAACTCCAGGGAATTGTTCATGATGCCGTAAAGACAGTTTTGAGTCCCGGCGATCAGATTCTACTAAAGCTGGATAGGAATCTCAACCCGGAGTCCTATGAGTCGTATCGAAAACTGATAAACATCGAGCCTAACGGCAAAAAAAGGGAGTATGTGCTTTTTACCGTCAAGAAGGGAAGGGATAAAGTTGCAGCACTATTTCTTTCACCTGCAAGTGAAAAAGGCAGGAGCACCTTGAGGCTTGATGAGAATATGTGGCTTTACATCCCTAATGTAGGCAAACCCATTCGCATAACAAGCCTTCAGTCAGTGGTAGGAGGTGTGTTTAATAACTCTGACATATTGCGCCTTGATTATGCAGCGGAATATTTTGTCGAGCAAATGGAAGAGTTGAGCGATGAGTATATTTTGCACCTTAAGGCAAAAACAAAGACTGTAGCATACGACAAATTAAAAATGCGGGTAGATAAAGACAAAGTTTTGCCTACAAGGGTCGAGTGTCTCACCGAAGCTTCTATGCTCATAAAAACAATCTATTTCAAAGAAACCAAGGACTTTGGGGACAAAATAGTAAGGCCATCGGTTATTGAGACGGACAGCCCTCTCCATAAAGGCTATAAATCTGTGATGATATTCGCAAATATGAAAAAAAGAGCGTTCGAAGATGAAGTCTTTACACTCACATCTATGCCAAATCTGGAATCCTTGAGACAATGAGATTATGGGCAGCATGGGCGATTTTGTTAACACTTTCTTATGGAATGGCTTTCGCCGAGGAAGAGTATTCCTTTGACCTGTCAGAAATAGAGAAAAAGCCATTGCATATTGGGGGGTATGTCGAATTTAGTCCCGTTCTTTTCGGGTTGGATACGAACTCTGCACTATATAAGCTCAGATTGTATGACCGCGACAAAGAAAATATCCGTGAAGAATATAA
>JBARRE010000190.1:0-7617 GCA_049644065.1 Sedimentisphaerales bacterium
GTTTCGGCAAAGGGCGATCACTCTGCAACTTAAACAGAGCCAGAACTTCCTCATCCGAAAGAACGCGGTCATAGATGCGCACATCGTCGATAAGGCCTTCGAATCCCCGGCCTATTCTGACATCCAGGTCGCTGCCTGTATCTACCGGCCAAAGATCCAGAAGGCCGATGTCATGCACCTCGGCGATGATTCCATCCTTATAGAGCACAACATCATCATGGAGATTCGGCAGTTCGGCTTCTTTGACTACTACCACCACGTGATGCCACTTATCATCATCGGTCGGCTCATTCATATAATAATACCCGCCATTGGGTCTAATACCGATGCGTCCCCTGATGAAACAAAAGGTAAACATTTTGCCGAAGTCATCCTCGCCCCAGGATATGATCTCTCCGCCGTCGTTTTCAGTCTTTATCCAGGCCGCCACGGTCCGTGCCTGCGTGCCGGTAACGCCCTTGTATTTGGTTATCTCGACGTACCCGTCGCCGTCGAATTTTAGCGCCTTACCTGTCCGGCCCTGAACCGAATTTTTATCAAACGATAATTCCTCCTTTAGCGCGCCGCTGCGGCCATGTTTGGATGAATCCGGAGTAATCTTGCCCGAAGCTTCATCAAATTTCCACCATCCGGCAAGGTTAGGGTCGGTATCGAGCGTCTTCGGCTTGTTCTTGTCCGCCGCAGTTGAAAAGCTGATGAGCAAGCCAAGCAACAGAACAACAATCGATAAACGAAACATTTTCTTATCCATGACACTTCTCCAAATCTGAACTTAAACACTTTCGCAAGCCAAATCTGAGGCATGGCTCAATTACACTTAATATATCATATTGATCTTTAGAACACAATTCTCAAGATAAACATTCTTCTGACATATTAAAGTCCGGCGACAGAAGCCTTGATTTCTTCAAAACGTCCTTCAGCAAGCTGTCTGCCGTAATTACGCATGGTTTTTCCGATATTACGCCAGGCGGTCCAGAGGTTGCCCTTGCCCTTTGGTGCCGAGAGCTGTCTGGCGACGAGAGCCGCTTCAGAATCGATAAAACGATCCAGCGTCTTATCGTCCCATGTAGGCATTATCTCCGCAAGCACAGCAAGGCGTGATACTATTGTCTCGGTCAGTAAACGTCCATCTTCGGCCGATGCTTCTTCTTTCGGATCGCGCCCGCCGACGCCCTGGTGCGGAGCTTCACCGAGCTGCGATAGATCGACCGTATCAGGATAGAGGTGCATCATGAGTGAAGTTTCGCCCCACGCCCCGTGGTCGCCGGTGTAGTCCACATCCAGCGCGAGCAGATATTCAGGCGTGCCGAGCACTGGAATCGCCAGGGCACGGCTCATGCGAACCGCCGTTTCGCGGACGACTATCTGCTGGGCGGCACCGTAATGGCCCGTCAGCATAATGATAGCACGGAATCCATCCCGGGCCATCTCCCGGCAGAGCTGCTCCAGCCACGGCCTCAAAAGCCTGGAGAAAATATTATTCTCCGGATCCATCACGAACGTATGCGGCTGGGTGACGCCCCCGACGCCGCCGTAGAGGGTCGGCGCGACCAGGCCGCCGCCTTTTTGTGCCGCCCGGACGCACAATGCGTGCGCCTTCAACGAATCGACGCCGACAACATTGTGCACTCCGTGCCACTCGATCGTGCCGAGCGGCTGGAAGATGGTGGGGCATGAACCTTGCGCTTCTTTGAGCTCTTTGGGGCGAAGAAATTCGAGCCGGACCTCACGCTGAGTCGGTGTGATTCCATCGTTTTCCTGCCCTTTCGAATGAGTACCGAGCAGCGCAGCGGCAGCGGCTGTACCTAAAAAATCCCGTCGCCTCAGTTTTTGGTGCATGTCGAATCCCCTTTCTTTTTATCACCCGGCCGCTGGCGCCGGTTGCCTCGTCTGTTTATTTACTCAAACTGACCATTTCTGAACCGAATACTTCAATAAGTCTCAGCATAACATAGCACAAATTGTCATTCCCGCGGAGGCGGGAATCCACATTACCGATGCCTTCCTGGATCCCTGCTTCCGCAGGGATGACAGTACGACTCGGTCAGTTTGAGTTATTTAACTATTTCTTTCAGACGAGCCCACTCATCAAGATATTTCTTCAGATGCGCTTTGCCAGTTTCGATTTCCGACATAATCAGCTCTCTAACCAACTGCTGCTCAACTTCATACTCGGCGCTTGTAAAGTGCCCGCCGAAATGCGCCACCCTAAGCCACACGAGGTACGTAGTTAGAGCGTCAAATTCATTGTAAGCCACGATCTCATCCAGTTTGCCATCCAGCCATAGAAACGCGACCTCTTCTCCGTCAACGTCCATTTTGCCCGGTATGCCCGACAGCCTGGCAATTTCATTCAGCGAAGGCGTAGCTTTGCCCCAACCTCCGACAACATCTTTTATATCGACGCTTGCTTCGCTGTTTCGACTATCGAAATAGTCGTCTCCCTCCCACGGCTTGTTCGGACGACGGCAAAAATCCGCGGCTTGAATACCAAGCACTACGGCCCTTTGAATAAATGCCTTCAAGTCCGCCGAAGCGGAATTAAAACCGACCAACTGCGGCTTATATTGGCCAACCTTATTCAAAAATGTGCTGACGACACTCTTTTCCGAGATCTGCCCGGGATCATCCAAATCACGGGGCAGGGATAGCAGATGCAATTTAGCCTTTCTGCCCGACTCATACCTTTCTATGGCAGCAACGGAAACTATCCGGCAGACCACCGTCTTTAAATACGGCGTAGGATCTTCCTCGGTAGCCCCTCCTTCTTTCCACATGCGCTTTACAACATCGAGGTCCGGTGTATTATCCGGCAGATCATACAAAAGTTTCCCTGCAGCCGGATCGGGTATCCATTCCGCGTCGAACGCCCAAACTCTGTCTTTCACAGTCTTAAACATAATCTTTATCCTTAAATCCAGCCGCGATCAGCGATTTTTGCTCTCACCTTCCGGCAGCAGCTCCAGCACCGCGAATACCGGGCAGTGGTCCGAGGCAACTTTCTCATCTATCACTCTTACCTCCACTACCTTCCATCGGCCCTTCGGTTTGTACATGATGTAGTCGATTTTTCTCGACGGCTTGACGGAAGGAAATGTCGGCCGCGGATCATCCTGAGCCGCATCAGACCATTGCCGGCTCAGAAGATTGATTGGATCGCTGCCGGGGGCCGCGTTCAGATCGCCCGCCAAAATTATTGGGAGGTCATAATTCTCGTACAACTCCATGATACGTTTTGCCTGCATCATCCTGTTGCTCTGGTCCCGCTGATGATCCAAATGCGTACCTGCAAAAGCCATTTTCGCTCCGCCCGGCAATTCTATGTGAACTTCCAGGGCAGCTCGCGGCTCAGCTTTAGCGCTGTGCGGCAGCAAATTGTTCTTCGTCTTGATAATGGGATGGCGTGAAAGAACGGCTTCCCCGTAACCACCGCCGTCGTAGTCCATAGCTTTGCCGAATATTCCCTGCATCCCGGTACGCCGGCTTAATTCGGCTGTCAGGTCGAGCCCTTTGGCGCGTCCCGTTTTGTTGTCGACTTCCTGAAGTGCGACCAGGTCGGGTTCGAGCGAGTTTATTATCCCGGCAACGGCATCCAGATTCGAACCTCCGTTGGCGTCTTCGCCGTGATAGATATTGTATGTTAAAACCGCAACCCTTGCAGGCGATTCGAGTTTCGCACCGGCACAACCCCCGGCACAAACGCCGGCAACCAGGATGATCAGTATAACTTTAAACGTAATCGAGAAAGTTTTCATATTTATCTCATCCACAAAAAAATGTCGCCATCATGAAGAAATAACAGCTACGACAACAGAATCATTGATCTTGTATAACAAAACTGGCCCCATCATCTGTTGAAGCTACATAGGCTCCTATCGGGCACAACACCTTGCTGTCTTGGTCACAGCGTATAACGAGCTTCCACAGTGCCTCCAGGCTCTCTTTTTCATGTTCGGCTTCCGGAATCATTTTAATCCTTGTTGGGCTTTCAATTAGGATTTGCATATTATAGTCCCTTTCAAATTGTTTCTGTTATACTTACTTCTCGATAATTGGTCATATCATTCCTCGCGATAAATTCAATAATAATCTCTCCGAACAGGCAAAATATGGTAATAATACATAGCCTGGAATCAGTAAAGAACCAGCCAAATTGTATCCGCCTGGTCTTGGAAGGGGCTTTCTTCAAGTAATGCATCATCACAAAAGGCTATAACCTCCTAATCGCGGGGGGAAACGGCGGATTAATATGAAAATTTTCAGGAAAATAATGAAAATCCCTTGACATAAACCGCAAAGTCCTATAATTATTGGCTTGAAGTATGGATACGAGGGTGTGAAAAGCGGTCAATCTTTTAAAGTTTTTCGGCCCCAGGAAGCTGCTTCGAGCAGTTTCTGTACATACGAAGGGATTTGTATGGCTGCTCTAACGGATAAGAGTGGTATCAGAGAACGGAACGGACATTTCCTCCAGAGGCGGAATCTGCATCCACTGTTCAAAACCACTCAATTCCATCAAGGCCCGGTCACACCATCGGAATTCTCAGGCCATCGAATCTCAAATTACCCGGATGAAAGACCATTTTTCGGTCGGTACATGTGATGTCTGTTTAGCTGAAACATCAAGTGACATGGATTAGTAAAGGAGGTGCATAAGATGGAACGAGTGTGAATGGAAAGGAGGCTTTATTAGCATGCTCGCAAGAGCAAAGTCCGGAGGTAGGGTATTACCATTATTTAAAACGGAAATATCTTTTTGGGAGAAGTTATTATGGAAATTAAAACCGGCACAACATTTCTAATAGTATGGATGATAGCTGTGTGCGTTAGTATAAGCCCTGCAGCGAACGGCGCTCACATCTCCTTTAGCAGGGACGCCGTGATTCAGGATGGAGATTCCTATGACGGTGTATATGTTTATGGAAATAATACGACCGTAGAGGTGAAAGGCGGCAACATAGGAAAACTATTGAGTTACGACCGGAGCACGGTCAATATCAGTGGCGGGCACGTTACTTCCGCCCAAAGTTATGAGCAGAGCACAATCAACATTAGCGGCGGCACAGTCAGGGTGCCGAGTACCTGGGACGCCGGCAGCACAATTAACGTTACCGGCGGAACCTTCTGGAATGTCGAGGTAGGCAGCGGCGAGTTTAATATGTCAGGAGGTCAAATTGCCGGCATGGGGATTTTCGCCCTCACAGATGACGGCGCGATAAACATCTATGGGTATGGCTTCGAGTATTACCCCTTGCCCGACAAAAACGACGGCCGGCTGACCGGATTCTGGCAGGACGGCACACCTTTCAGCATAGATTTTCGGCCCGATGCTTATCAACTGGTAACTCTTCACGAAATCCCTCTTGGCTCTGCTCCCATTGCTAATGCGGGCGAAGATCAGACTGTGCTGGTAGGAACAGGAGAAACGGCCGAAGTTACCCTTGACGGCTCGGCATCATGGGACCCGGACGGTGATGGACTGCTATATAAATGGACATGGACTATAAACGCAGAGACATACAAAGCAGAGGGTGCGAATCCCACGATAACGCTGCCTGTCGGTGAGCATATCATCGAGATGATTGTTAATGACGGTCAGGCGGATTCTCAGCCGGATCATGTCGTAATCGAGGTACTGACGCTGATTCAGCAAATCGATAGGATTAGAGATGAAAAACTCCGGCTTCTGGACCAGATTGACGTTATGCTGGCGAAAGAGCAACAAGTCATTTTCGAACTCAATTTACTGCTGGGCAGCGGAGAATACGGTGATTTGACTCACGACGACATAATTAGAGCAAGAGAGGCGATTCATTCCGCCAAACAGCATCAGAAACTCGCAAAGCAGGATTTGGAGAATTGCATTGAGAAGCTTAAAGATGCCCTTAGGGCCCTTGAACCACCTCTGGAACCTTAGGTTTAGCTTAAGCCGTAATTCTACGAGAGTGAAATACCATATAAATGCCCGAAATTGATCGGCAAATTATTGCAACTGACCGGAAATTGTGGTATTATAGGAGGCAACAGGGCCGGAACTGCTTGAAAAAGTGTAAAATCGGAAATTTCGGCTCCGACAATCAAGGAGACAAAGGGTGACATAAATTGGCCGTCTTTCTTAAGGCCTTAACCACAGACGCACCCCATGTGGGGTATAATCTATTTAATCATTTGTTGGAGGAAAATCATGAGAATCAGAATTGTTGTATGTATTAGTCTTATTGTATGTTTAGCCGGCATGGTTCGTGCCGACACGCAGTGGTTTGCGTCTGTAAACGACCTATGGAGCAATCCCGCTAATTGGTCCAACGGAGTGCCCACTGCAACCGAAAAAGCCCAATTCGCCACCTCGGAAGTTTGTATCGTTGATTTCGAGGGAGCTATTGCAAAGCATATCGCAATGGATGGTGCCGGCGCCGGTCACTTGAGACTGGTCGATGGATCAGAACTTAGCGTTACAGATTGGACCATCGTAGGTTATTCTGCTTCAAACGTAGGGGACATGGCATGTCTTATCGAGGTTCTCGGCGGTGTATTGAATTGCCAAGCGCGTTGTTTTGTGGGCTTCCAGGGCGAAGGCACCATGATTGTGGATGGAGATGGAGTGGTCAACATTCTATCCCAGGATTTCGGTGTCGCCCAAGAAGCTACGGGTACGGGTTCTGTCGAGCTCCGTGGCGGCGAACTGAACGTCATGAGTGGTAACCTTAGTCTGCGTAACGGCGTAAAAGCCGGTATAGATTTCTCGGGTGGTATCCTGACTCAACAGAGTAACCAGGCCAGGATAGATTATATTAACGCCGCTATCGACGACGGTATTATGACGGCGTATAGCGGCCAGGGCAAGGTCGTCGTAGACACCGAAACCATCGAGGGCAGGATTATTGTCAAAGGCATTCATTCTCTGGAGCCGACACCGATAGACGGCGGGACCGCATCAGCCGGCCAGGTGGAGCTGAGCTGGGTGCTGCCCGATCCGTGTCAGGCCGGTCAGCCGGTGCCTGTAGATGTTTACTTCGGCACGAGCCCGGACGTTGGCTCGGCTCAGACACCCAATATCATCAGCAGGCAGAATATAACTTCCACTGTCGTACAGGCTCAGCCGAAAACTCGCTACTACTGGGCGGTGGATACCTACGTCGGCAGCAACCAGGATCCCATTCTCGGCCCGGTCTTCTCATTCGTGGCCGACAATCTGGCACCCGTTGTCAATGCGGGCAAAGATCAGCTAACATGGCTGGTCGATGGCAGCGCCGGCGTCACGCTCGATGCTACCGTGACGGATGACGGCTATTTGCAGCCTTACATTGCGAATTGGACCGTTGTCAGCGAACCGAACGAAGGAACGGCTGTTTTGGACGACGCCAATAAAGAAGATACCGGCGTGACCTTCAGTGAGACGGGCGAATATGTACTGCAGCTTACGGCATTCGACGGTGAGTACACGGGCACGGATACCATGACAATCAACGTGTATAACGACGGCTGTGAGGCCGCTAAGTCACTGCCCGATTTCGTGCCGATACCCGGCGACATCAACCAGGATTGTGTCGTCAATGAGCTGGACATGGCCATTGTGGCAGAGCACTGGCTCGAGAGCAATGCCCTGGAATTGAG
>JBARRE010000191.1:0-1844 GCA_049644065.1 Sedimentisphaerales bacterium
TCCTAAGCAGGATAATGCGGCTCCAGACAACGATACACAAAACTCAACCGCCTGAAAAGTTCAAGATTAGTGTAGCTACAGCTTTGTAAATAAAGAACAGACCGAAGAAAAACAGTGCTACCGCACAGATAAGCAGCACGATTCGCTGGCTGTGGGGTCCGAATAGGCCGGTACCTTTGAAACTAGCCCACGACAATGCGCCGAGCCAGATAAAATCACACAGCCAATGAACGACCGCAAATAACGCAAAAGCCCATATTCCCATACCGGTCGCGGTAGTCGCAAGAGCCAGTCCGACGGTGGCCCACCAGAATAGAAAGTACGGATTAGTTGCCGACAGGATTATCCCTGCCAACATAGGCGCGCTTTTGGCAACTTTAGTTTCCTGTAATACCGCCGAACGCAAACTCTTCAGCATCCCAACCGCCATCATCAAAAGGAACGCCCCGCCGGCCAGACCGATTACAATTTGTGCCGTCGGCAGCTTTAGAATTTGACCCATTCCCAAAACAATCAAGACCATCAATGGAAATTCGACAATGCCGTGGCCGATGGCCAAGAGCATGCCGGCGTATCGAGAACGCGCCCCCATTCCAATCGCCGCCGCCGTCACCGGCCCCGGCGCCATCACCCCCGAAAGCGATATAACAACCACCTGAACTAAAAAAAGCAGTAATGCCACGATGTCACCAATTTACTCGCCAATGATTTTTACCAAGACTCTTTTTTTTCTTTTGCCGTCGAATTCGCCGTAGAATATCTGCTCCCATGGGCCAAAATCAAGTTTGCCGCCGGTTACGGCCGCGACCACTTCTCTGCCCATGACGCTGCGTTTCAGATGGGCGTCGGCGTTGTCCTCGAAGCCGTTATGCTGATATTGCGAGTGAGGCTTTTCCGGCGCTAATTTTTCCAGCCAGACTTCGAAGTCGTTATGGAGCCCCGATTCATCATCATTGATAAAAACACTGGCGGTTATGTGCATGGCATTACAAAGCACAAATCCTTCCATGATGCCACTTTCACTCAGGCACTCTTCAACCTCCGGCGTAATATTAATAAATTCCCGCCTGCTTGAAGTATTAAACCAAAGCTCTTTTCTGTAACTTTTCATAATATCTTGTCTCCACGTACAGGTAAAATTAGAGTTCTCTCCTTATCGCATCTAATCGCACTCTGGCATCCGGATCCGTAGCAAAGAACTTCTCAATTCTTTCACAAGCATACTTATTACAATGCGCACAATTCTCAAAACCTTTTTGCTTTGCACACTTCCTCATATAGCAATTCTTACTTCCTGAAAACAGTCTTCCGCTCTTTGTCTTACATCCATCACAGTCGGAAATATCTTCCGGTTTATATTCTTCACCGTAATGCTTTTTAATTTGCCGGGCGATCTCCACTCTCATTTCATATTGTTTCTCTTTACTTTTCTCCCTTGTTGCCAGGTTAATGGGACACGTTTCGCAGATCAGGCCGCAATAGGAAATTACTTCATCCATTTTATTACCCATTCAAACATTCGTTTCACGTTATCCGGATCCAACTGCGAGCTTATGGTTTTGTCCAAAGAAGCTGCAAGCCAGCACTTTACAGGCGTGCCGGTTCCCAAAAGGGCGAGAAGGTTGTCATCTATCTGTTCCTTTGTTTCTTTGCTTTGCCAAAAGGCACGAAGAGTTTTCGAAATAATTTCCAGTCTGTCGCGGAGAGGCGTCGACAAGCTGTTTCTCTCACAGCAGGCGAAGGATTTATCCGGATGCAGGTCTGAGCCGATGGCCTTTAGTAAGATTACGAGATTGTCAACGAAGTTCCAATTACATGGCTGGAGGCGGTCGATGGCTATTGCG
>JBARRE010000192.1:0-4699 GCA_049644065.1 Sedimentisphaerales bacterium
AACTACTTTTTCCTGCGGCGGCACATCGGCAATGACTATCTGGATCTGCTGCGTTTCTTCTTCAACCACCACCGATATGCACGCAGTGATCGACCGGAGCGAGTCGGCAAAAGTCCGGCCGAACTGATCAGTGGTAACTCCCACCGACATTGGCTGGAGCTGCTCGGATTCGAGATATTCCGCCAAAACTGATCGGCCGTCCTTCAACACTGCCCACCACCAAACGAAATCCCCATGACCATGTGGGAAACATGACTCCCCGTCCACTGTTACCCAAAATCAGGCGTTCTTGAACCAGGCCGATTTATCCTTGATAGCAAAGCCCTCCCTGAACAGGTATGGCTCGACATTCTTTTGTATGGTCTGGATTGGTAGTGCTAACATCGAGCTCAGTACACCCGGATACGAAGGACCACGATCCAGCAGAACCTTCAAGTATGAGCGATCCAATTTATCCAACCCGAGCTTATCGATCTGCAAAAGTCGAAATGCTTCCATGGCATCCTCTAATGTGATTGCAGCACGGTCATGACTTGTTGTTACGTTCCAGCAGGTTTGCAGGTTGGTGTTTATTGCGAGCCGTGGCGTCTTCTTGGCTCGTTCTGCAACGATTCTCAAGACTTCGTCCGATTCGTATCTCCAGCCCAGAGCCTCGGCTCGCTGGCGTACGATTTTGGTGAGATCTTCCGTTGAATAGTAATCGAATCGGCACTTGAGTCTCATTCGATCTTGGAGCGCCGCCTGTAGTAGATACTCGTGTGTCGTAGCCAATATCAACGCGAAATTAGGCAGGCGATAAGCACAGCCATGTGCGTATATGGCCCTCTCAGAGATTGCTGTCAGTAGTATATATTGAGCTTGAGCGTGCATCGCTTGAGCTTCATCAATGAAAATCGTAGTGTTATCGTTGGCATGAAAGAAGACTGCGTACAATTCACATATCTTGTTCAGAGTCGCACCGTTGGTCTGGATAAGTTTGAGGTTGCCCAACTCAGCATGAAGTGCTTTCGAAACCATAGTCTTACCGGTACCACTGGGGCCAGCGAGAGGAATCGGTCCGAAGCATAAATCGCAATCGCCCAAATTAGCCCTGTTATTGAAATGGGCCTGTAGATATACTCTGAAGGCCTCCAAAAACTGAGGTTGGCCATATATATGATACAGGCTGCGAATCTCTATTTGGTTTACGTCTTTTAAGACGTCTCGTTCATCCATTACTTAACCACCTCCTTTACCTCATTAACAGCCTGCTGATCCTCAAAACGTTTAAAACAGGCATAATCAAATTAAAACAGTTGGAACAGAATCTTGCCGAATCAAGATCTCCGAATGAAGCCCCATCAAATACGCGTTCAAAAGGCGGTCTATGGGCGAGGTCGGACAAAATCGTTTTTACATAACTTTTTTGTTCTGAATTACTTATTGGCATATCTGATTACCCGATTTTATCTGCTTGTCCCTCTTGTCCGGTTTCTGTCCGGCTATGGTCCAGCATTTCGTCCGAACCTTTGGACAAAATGGGCTCTACAACCCGGGGTTGGCCGGGCTTGCAAAGTTTGCGAGTCCTGATACACCCACCGTCTTCAAGTTCTTTAACAAGCTGATTGAGCCGGCGTTTGCTGCTGATCCCGGCACTGGCCGCTAACTCGGACATATTCATTGCCTGATGATTAGTAACGGCATGGGCCTCGATCAGACCCAGTAGTCTTATGTCGCATGGATGCCGAATCTCGAGAAAAATCCTTATTGGATTGGCTTATGGTCATAGCGCAGCCGCCGTATTTGCGGGCTTCACGTAGGAACCTGTCCAGAGCATTCTCTGCCCTTTGTGCAGCCTGTTTTGCTTCAATGTCAGTACGTTGCTTTGTAAACTGATGAGCCTCTTCAACCACGACCAACAGTCTCAGGATTTCCGATTCCTCAGTAGAAAGGCTGCCCAGAACGGATTCAAGGATATCGGCAAAATGGCTGCATCGTTGGTGGTCATTCAGACCCTTGAAGCTTACTATCGACCGTCCTTGGAAAGCTCGGACAGATCATCCGGTAGATCTTGCCCAACATCCTGATCCGGTAAGAAATAATTAAATGGGAAACCTCTGGCTTGAGCCTGCTCCATTTCGAAATCGGGATACAAAGATAACACCGAATCCCTGTCTTCAGGCACCAGTAATCCGACTGACTGGTTACGAGGGTCCAGAATTAGAATATTCAACTGTTCGTATTGAGCTACATCCTCGACAATAACTCTGCCGGTAAAACTTTTGCCTGAACCGGTTGATCCTGAAACATAGAGGTTATCAAAATGCGCCGCCGGCAGAATTCCATACTGATCGGTAATCCTACCGTCGACGACTAATAAACCGGGTTTAACTGGTATAGTATCAGCAGGCAGGTCCTTGAGTGGCGCAGCTGCATCTTGTGTCCGATCCAGACGCTTGAGCATTGTTGAAACCACGCGGGCAGCCAGTAGTTTCTGATCTTCTTTTATATGTCCATTGACCAGGATATTCTCGTTTGCAGTTACCATTGTGTGCCTGATTACCACCTCTTGAAGTAATTTGAATTCCTTGGCGAATCTGGCTAACTGACATGGTGAAATTGATCCCCCAAGCCATTCCTCAAGCCACATCCACACCGGCTCTTTTGCCTCCTCTACGTAGATTTTGAGACGACCACCATTTAATTTTTGCCGGACTTGGTAGCGATGAACGTCGGTTAGCTCCTTGACTACGTTTGAAATGGCGTCGGCACACTTCTGGGGCGATTGCGTCATATGAGTATTCGAATGTAGACTGAAAACAAGCGAGGCTGCTGACCCCTTCAGCAATGATCGTGAGCCAAGAATAAAGTGGATGATCTGGATTTTATTGTTCGTGTCCCACCAAATATCCAACTGCAATCGGTAGCACAAGCTCCCGATTTTGGTAAAGCCTTGCTGCTTGAAAATGTCATCGTAAATATAAGACACGGCAATATCCTGCTCTGGCCAAAGCGTCATACCGGCTGCCACAGATGCACCTGTAACAGGCCGTTTCACCCGGTAAAACGAAAATAATCTCCCCGGCCCTTCCACCGGCATACAATCCAATGAACAAAGCAGGCTTACTTAATCGTTGGGTCTCTAAATTGCCCCTTGCGTGGGCTGGAAAGAAGTCGGCCGCGTAGACGAGCAGGTCAGTATGACCAAAGAGCTGGTCATGCTGTTCATGGGATACCGTGCAATAGTCAAGGGCATGAAATTCAAACTCAAATTCGGGATTTATTTTGCGTACTTCCTCAGCGACGGTTTCTCCTTTGAGCCGAGCTATGTCCGTAGAATAAAAAATCCTGCCGAGCCGGATTACTTGCAGAAACTCGGTCAAAATCCACCATTGTGCCGGATCCGAGGCCACTATGGATAAGCTCGCAGAGCAATCTGACTGGGCTACCAATAAACGTAGCATGACTGTTTTGCATCTTCTCAACATCTATACTTGAGCTAATTCTGTTAAAATCCATTACTAATCCTCATCAATTATCATTTATGAAATATTACGGATTCCAGATACTTTAATGCGGGTTCACTCAAAAATTCTAAGGCACTCTAACAAAACTGTATAATTCGTCGCCAGCATATTAGAAAACAACCGATGATTAGGAACGCTTGATGAATATCATCACGTTTTTCGTATCGTACACGCAAACGTCTTTGATTGAACAGCCAATCAAACGCTGCTTCGACCACGTAGCGGAACTTACCAAGGCCGCTGCCGTTTTTCGTATAGCGCTTGGCGATCAACGGCTTCGTCTTACGCTGACGCAAAGGTTTACGAATCTTTTCCTCGGCATCATAGGCGCGATCCGCCAGCACTTCGTCCGGACGCCTGCGGGGACGTCCGCGTGGCTGCTTGATGGGCGGAATTCCATCGACCAAGGCAATGGCCATTTCAGAATCATGAACATTTGCACCGGTGTGCTCAATAGCCAACGGGGTGCCTTGACCGTCAACAATCAAATGACGCTTCGAGCCATTCTTGCCCCGATCCGTGGGATTCGGAGCTTACTCTTGATAATCCCGCGCATTTAGAAAGCCCCGGCACAGTCATCGGCCGGTATAAGCTGTTGGAGCAGGTAGGAGAGGATGGTTTTGGTGTGGTTTATATGGCCGAGCAGCAGGAACCTATTCGCCGTAAGGTCGCTTTGAAGATTATCAAGCTGGGGATGGATACCAGGCAGGTTATTGCCCGCTTTGAAGCCGAACGTCAGGCCCTGGCTGTTCTGGATCATCCGCCCATCGCCAAAGTCTTCGATGCCGGTGCCACCGAGACCGGCCGGCCTTACTTTGTCATGGAACTTGTCCACGGCGTTTCAATCGCCGAGTACTGCGATAAGAACAAATTAGACACATGCCGGCGCCTTGAGCTTTTAGTTCAGGTTTCTCATGCCGTCCAACACGCGCATCAAAAGGGAATTATCCACCGCGATATCAAGCCTTCGAACGTCTTGGTGACAATGCACGATGACAAACCTGTTCCAAAGGTTATTGATTTTGGCATCGCAAAAGCAACAAATCAACGGCTTACAGAGAAAACGGTGTTTACCCGGTACGCTCATTTTATCGGTACACCGGCGTACATGAGCCCGGAACAGGCCCAGATGAGCGGGCTGGACGTGGATACTCGCACCGACATCTACTCACTCGGCGTCCTGCTGTACGAAC
>JBARRE010000193.1:0-7636 GCA_049644065.1 Sedimentisphaerales bacterium
GTGCGCGGCCCGAGCGGCTGCGGAAAAACCACGCTGCTGTTGACCGCCGGCGGCCTTCTGCGACCAAGTGACGGACAAATGAGCCTGGATGGGCAGGACCCCTACGCACTTAGTCCCGAAATGCGAAGCAGATTGCGGGCCCGCACGATTGGATTCGTCTTTCAGCAGTTCCACCTGATACCCTACCTGACGGTTCGGCAAAACATTCTGACGGCTTCGCTGGCAGTGCCCTTGAATGAGGCATCTGAGCGGGCGCAGAGACTCATCAGCCATTTCGGGCTGGACGACCGGGCCGATCATGTGCCGGCCCGACTCAGCACGGGCGAAAGGCAGCGAACGGCACTGGCTCGTGCCCTTTTGAATCAACCGAAAGTCATCCTGGCGGACGAACCGACGGGAAATCTCGACGAAGATAACGCTCAGACAGTTTTCGGCTACCTGAGCCAATATGTAAGCGATGGCGGCTGCGTGCTGCTCGTGACTCACGATGACAGGGCGGCCGCACACGCCACACGTACCTTACAGATGAGCCAGGGACAACTGGTTGAGTAGACCGGCGCCCCCGGCAAATATTTTGAAAGGGAGAAAAATGAGAACTATAAGAATGAGCCTGTTGATCACAGCGGCATGTCTTTTACTCAGTCAGTCTGTCGTCTGTCCGGCAAACCAGAACCAGCCGCTCCTCGATCAAATCGGTGTCACGCGAGGAATCTGCGTGGTGCTTGGTGACACGAGGTGCGAACATGCTCTGCAGCTTGCCCGGCAGAGCGAACTACTGATCTATCTCCAACTGCCGCGAGCCGAGGACGTGCAGGCCGCGTGCAGAGCCGCCGATGAAGCCGGGCTCTACGGCAATCGTATCTTCATCGAGAAAGGCTCCCCGGAACGATTGCATCTGGCAGATAACCTGGCTGACGCGCTGATCGCCCTCGGACGGGAAATCGACGTTCCCGAAGCCGAGGCGCTCAGGGTCCTGCGCCCGGGTGGCAAAGCCCTGCTGGGACGCAAGGTTCTGATCAAGCCGTCTCTTGAAGGAGTGGATGATTGGAGTCACCCGTATCATGGCCCGGACAACAATCCGCAATCTCAGGACAAGGTCATTCTCGCGCCGTATTTAACTCAGTTCATGGCCGAACCGAGATACGCGCCGCTTCCTCAGGTGACGGTGACTTCGAACGGACGCGTGTTCAAGGCGTTCGGGCACGTTGCCTTTAAGGAACGTGAAGAACCATTCCTCAACAAGCTCGTGGCTTTCAACGGTTACAACGGAACGATATTGTGGCAGCGCGACCTTACCGAGGGGGTGATGATTCACCGAAATACGATGATCGCAACGCCGGCGACGCTTTATCTCGGCGACGACAAGTCCTGCAAAATGATCGACACGGCGACGGGCCAACTGAAGGACGAGATTGCCCCGCCCGTCGAACGCGCGGGAGGAACGTTCTGGAAATGGATGGCGATGGAGGATGGCGTGCTCTATGCGCTGATGGGCGAGCAGGAGCAGCGAGACGAGACAAAGCGATGGCGGCGCCAGCAGCACGGCTGGCCCTGGAATCCGATATCGGAAGGCTTCAATAAGCCCGAACATCCGTGGGGATTCGGCCGAAACGTCCTGGCCATCGACCCCGAGAGCAAAAAGGTCCTCTGGAGCCATCGGGAAACCGAGCCGGTCGACAGCCGGGCCATGTGCATGAAAAACGGGCGAATCTATATCTTTCGATTCGGCGCGTATCTTGCCTGCCTGGATGCGAAAACCGGCAAAGTGATCTGGCGAAAGACGCCGGACAATGCCCCGGAACTCTTTAAGTCACTGGGGACATATCTCGGCCGGCAGGACTGGCGAACGAACTGGCGAACGACATGTTATCTGAAGTGCTCCGACAAGGCCCTGTATTTTGCCGGCCCGTCGATCGGCAAGCTGCTTGCCGTCTCCGCCGAGGACGGCAGCATCCTATGGGAAAATCCTTATAGCAATTTTCAATTGGTGCTGAGAGATGATGCGCTCTACGGCCTCAGCGGGCAGATTGACAAACACCCATGCGTGAAGTTTGACCCAATGACCGGAGAAGTCCTGGCCGAGATCGCACACAGCCGCCGGGCGTGCACTCGGCCGACGGGCTCCGCCGACGCGATCTTTTTCCGGGCCAACGGTGGTTCCGTGCGGTTGGACCTGGCATCGGAACGTCCGCAGTGGATTTCGCCTATGCGGCCTGTGTGCCAGGATGGGGTTATAGTTGCCAACGGCCTGCTGTACTGGTGGCCGTCGGTGTGTGACTGCCAACTCACGATCTATGGTGTCACGTCACTCGGACCGGCGGGAGATTTCGACTTTTACCCGACGGCAACCGAAGAGCAGCGGCTGGAGAAGGGCGCCGGCGATTTAACAAAAGTCGCAAGCTTCAACGAATCCCCGGCCGACTGGCCCGCGTTTCGCGCCGACAATACCGGCAGCGCTACCTCTGCAGCGACCGTCCCCAACAAGGTCAAATTGCTATGGCGGTTCGAGCCGAAGGCGAAATTTTCCGCGGCGACCCCTCTGCCGACGGCACCGGTTGCCGCGGGCGGGCTTGTGTTTACCGGCGGGCCCGACGGCATCGTCCGGGCTTTCGATGCGGCGAGCGGCGATTTGCGATGGAAAGCTTATACCGGCGGTGCGGTTCGAATTGCCCCGACCATCTGGAAGGGCCGTGCCCTTGTCGGCTCCGGCGACGGCTTGATATACGCCTTCGAGGCGCAGACGGGCCGGTTGCTCTGGCGGTTCCGTGCAGCTCCGGCAGAGCGAGCGATTCCCGTATACGGTTCACTGATGTCCACCTGGCCTGTCGCAAGCGGAGTTCTTGTTGCCGATGGGATAGCCTACGCCGCAGCGGGTATCGCCAACTACGACGGCACTTATGTCTATGCACTCGATGCCGCAACCGGCAGGATAAAATGGCAGAACAACACCTCAGGCCATCTCGACCGGCAGGCCCGTACCGGCGTCAGCGTCCAGGGTCACATGCTCCTTGCCGGCGACAAGCTCTATATGGCAAGCGGCACCTCCGTCTCACCGGCCGTCTACAATGTCGCGGACGGCAAGTGCCTCAACGACCCCGGCCCGCTGGCAAGCTGCCAATCCCAAAGTCCCCGCGGCTGGGAGCTTACGCTGCTTGGCGATCAGGTGGTGGCATGCGGCAAGCCTTTCTACGGGCACCCAAAATACGATGTCTTCGACAATACCGTCTTCGGCAAGGTCTTTATCGCATCGGCCGGCGACCGGGACATTGTCTGGGCGAGCAACCAGAAGAACAAAAAGATTATGTGCTTCGATAAGATCGACAGAAACGTGTTGAGAAAACGCATGGCAGAGCCGCGTAATCGTTTCAATCTTGACTGGAACAGGCTCGGAATTAAGGACAAGCCGTTGTGGGGCTACGACTGCAAGGACAGCGTCGCTCTGGCGGTTTGCAACAACGCCGTCGTAGTGGCCTGTAAATCGGAGATTGTCGCCCTGGACCTTCAGAACGGCAAAGTCCTCTGGTCGCAGCCGGTGCCGGCGGCTCCTGTTCCATGGGGACTTGCCATAGACCGTGATGGCCGTGCCGTAGTCACTCTCGAAGACGGACAGGTCCTGTGCCTGGGCAGCGGCGGCTAAGAGTGACATGAGGACCGTAAAGAAATGAAGGAGCAAAATATGCAAACCGGACACGCGCAGAGAATCGTAGGGTGGGCTTTAGCCCACCGATTCGGCAATGGTTGGGCAAGCCCCACCCTACTTCTGTTGTCACTGTGCTTACTTAGTTTCATGCCCGCAATTGGCTGCAGCAAGAAAGAGGCGCCGCAGAAAACCAGGGAGCTGGTGGTTTTGTGCGGCAGCTCTTTTGTTCCGCCGACCGAGCAGTTATGCTCGGAGTTTACTGCCAAGACAGGTATTAAAGTTGTCAGCACTACCGCCGGCAGTGAGGATTTTTTACCTTTGGTCAAGACCGGCCAAAAGGGGGATATTCTCGTTACCCACGACCCGTATCTTGACTATGTTCGTGATGCCAACGTCCTGGCGGACCATGTCCAGGTGGGTTTTGTGGCTCCGGTACTGGCGGTACAGAAAGGTAATCCCAAAGGTCTAACACGTATCGAAGACTTAACCCGGTCCGGCTTAAAAGTGGCCCTGAGCAATCCGGAATATTCCACCTGTGGGGAGATGGTCTTTGCGCTTCTGGACAAGAAGGGCATAAAAGAAGCCGTGATGAAAAACGTCGAGAACCGCCTGACCAAGGGACACAGCAACATCGGAACATTTTTAAAAACCCAGGCCGTCGATGCCGGCATTATGTGGAACGGCGTGGCCCACACGTTCGCCGACAGCCTGGAAATTGTTAAGACACCTTACGAGTACGAGCAGGAAATCAGCGTGCATATTATGGGCCTGAGCTACACGAAACAGGCCGAAGAGCTCAGGCAATTCATGGAATTTACCCGAAAACGAGGCCCTGCGATTTTCGCCGAACACGGTTATGTCAAGTGAGAGGCGGGGAACACTTTGAAAAAACAGACATTCGCCACAGTTATCGTTACAGCCGTTCTGCTTTTCGGCTGCAAGGCTGAGAAGCCGGAAGAATCAGGTTCCGCGGCGAAGGAGTTGCTGCTCTTTTGCGGGGCCGGCATTCGCCCGCCGGTGCAGCAGATAGCCGAAGCGTTCGAACGCGAACATGGTGTGAAAATAGTTACGGACTATGCCGGCAGCGAGGTGCTTATATCGAAGATAAAGCTGGCCCGGCGGGGCGATCTTTATATGCCCGGCGACAAACACTACGTCGAGCAGGCCGCCCGGGAGGGAATGATTCTCTCACAGCAGTCCGTCTGCTATTTCGTGCCGACCATTTTGGTACGGAAGGGCAATCCCAAAAATATCCACGGCTTGCGGGACCTGCTCGCAGACGGCTTAAAGCTCGGTCTCGGGGACGCCAAGGCCTGTGCCATCGGCAGAAAAACCAAACAAATCTTCGCTAAGAACAATATCGCCTGGGAGGACGTCGAGAAGAACGTGGCTTTCCAGTCGCTGACCGTCAACGAGCTGGGTATGCAGATTCAGGCCGGCTCGCTCGACGCCGTCATAGTCTGGGATGCAATCGCCCGGTACTACAGCGAGCACGGAACGGAGGTTCCGATTCCAGTCGAAGAAAACGTCATCTCCACGGTGAACATCGGGATTCTCACCTTTACGAAGGACCGCTCGCTGGCCGAGCAGTTTGTGAAATTCGCCGCTTCCCCAAGTGGGCAAAGCATTTTCAAGCAGCACAATTACCGTACCGACTATCCATAAGCAGCATCGAGTTGGCGAAGAATTGTGCCGGAAGCCGGCGGCGGGCATTTCCCTTGTGAATGGCTCTGCAATCCTTATAATGTCCGCGTTAGAGAATATTGTTTTTAGAGACCGAACTGGCCGGTTGATCGACGAACCTAACGCTGCCTTGAAAACATTACATCGAAACGTGGGTAAAGTTGTAGATTGCTTGATATGTCATCAAACTTATTTATGCTATTAGTCGATTGGCGGGACGATCGAAGAGTTGCGTTATGATTTTTCTGGAAAAATTTTATAGCCTTTTGCTTTTGGGACATTTATTTGTGACTTTCGTTCTTGTCGGGAGCATGACGCATGGATTACTCATAGTCATCAGTTATCTCCGCGGCAAATTCAACCGCCAGAAACTTGAGTTGTTCTACACCAAAGTCTCCTTGTGGTCGTACGTAATTGTGTATGTCATCGGCGCGCTGATTTATCCGGCATACAGAATTCACATACGTTATGATTATTTCGACCCGCAACTGCCCTGGGCAACAGGGCTGTTCGAGGTCAAGGAACATTGGGGAGCCGTGGGCCTGGCGATGTTCTTCGTGTGTTATTTTCTACGTAAAAATCTGCGGCCGGCCGAGGAAAAAGATAAACTTTGGCTTTACGTGCCGTTATGTTTTCTTTTGAATGTAATCGTTTGGTACAAAGTCGTTGTCGGTTGTTACCTGACGCTTCTGAAGGGGTCCTGGTCGTGAAGAAGCTGGATGTCACTTACGTTCTCGGTGCCGCTTTTGTGGCATTTACGAGTCTGTTCTACTGCTGCACGATGTGGTTCGCCATTAAGCTGCCGCGCTACTATCCGCTGGAGCATACTTGGAAATGGATTAAAGAAAAAGACGTTCCCTCGCAGGGCTGGTACGGGATGCAGGCCTTTGCCTTCCTGGCGGCTGGCATTGTCACGTTCATCATATACCTTGTCCTCAAACGTGTCGTTTCCGCAGAAGCAAGTCTCAAACCGGCACACACCAGGATACTCGGCGCGACGGCAACCCTTACGGCGATAATCTGCCTGGGATACATGCTGTATCACGAATTCGAAAAGTGGGGCGTTTTTGCATTGATGGGTCTGTAATGAGAACCACCGCGAACATTCCTGTCCGAGGCTGGCGCGACCGCATCTTCTCTGCTGCGGCGTTTTTCTTCGTATCCGTTTTTATTGTTTTTATTTTGGGGCTGATTCTTACAGATGTTTTTTACGTTAATAAGAAAGCCGTCGTAACGGTCCTGACCTCAAGGTTTATCCTTCACGCCCTCTGGATGAGCATCTGGACCAGTTTTATGACTACGTTTATCGCCCTGCTATTCGCGGTGCCCATGGGGTATGCCCTGAGCCGGTTTCGTTTTCCCGGCAGGATTTTTGCAGAGGCTATAGTGGATTTACCTATTGTTTTTCCTCCACTGGTAGCAGGTTTGACGTTATTGGTATTCTTCTCGCAGACGGCAGTCGGCAAATGGATTCAGAACGACCTGGGTTTGGAATTTGTGTTCCAGCCGAAAGGTATCGTGCTGTGCCAGTTTGTCGCCGCGGCCAGTTTCGCTATCCGTTCGGCAAAGACCGCCTTCGACGACGTTGACAAGCGATATGAAAACGTCGCCCTGACACTGGGCTGCACCCAATGGGGCAGTTTCCGCCGGGTCTCGCTTCCGCTGGCGCGCAATGGCATCATCGCAGGCGGCATTTTAACCTGGGCCCGTGCGTTCGGACTTTTCGGACCCCTGATGATTTTTGTCGGCTCGTTCCGCGGGCGAACCGAAGTATTGAGTACGACAATCTTCCTCGAACAATCGGTTGGCAATCTTGAAGTTGCTCTGGCAATAGCATTGCTGCTAATACTCGTGGCTCTGATAGCAGTTACGGGAATTCGTCTTGTGGGCGGTTCTGCTCTGGTGAAATTATGATTCGCGCCGAAGAAATGTCTTTTAGTATTGGAACGTTCGAGTTGCGACGTCTGAGCATCGACATAGCGGAGGGAGAATACTTCATCCTGCTGGGCCCGCCTGGCTCGGGCAAGACGATTTTTCTGGAGTGCCTTTGCGGCCTAAAAAAAAACCAATCGGGACACATCCGCATCGACGGGCATGACGTCACCAACCTCGAACCGCGCAGGCGCGGCATCGGTTACGTACCTCAGGATTATGCTCTTTTTCCACATCTTTCCGTCGAGCGAAATATCACTTTCGGCCTGCGCGCCCACGGTTACGAGGAAACGAATATCACAGAAACCGCGGACCTTCTGGGCATCAGGCATCTGCTTTCACGGAGCATCGACGGTCTCAGCGGCGGCGAAAAACAACGCG
>JBARRE010000194.1:0-4547 GCA_049644065.1 Sedimentisphaerales bacterium
CGACGACCAGTGGTAATATAGTTCTTACTGGAACCACGACCGCAGCCGCAGACGATGTAACGATGAACTCGATTGGTTCAATTAATGGAGCAGGCCTTGTTACCACAGCAGTGGTTGACCTCAATGCTGCCACAGGTATCGGCAACACCACAACTCTTGAGCTTGACGTAGCCAATCTGGAAGCTGACACGGCTACTGGTGGCATTACATTAACCGAAGCCAGCGGTCTTGCCAGTGCGGATGTAACTACCACAGGAGCTGCCTCTCACATCAACGTTACTACTGGCAATGGTGGCACGGCCTGGACAGATGTAGACACCAGCGGAGTTGGCTCTAACATCGTGCTGACCAGCGGCACAGGCACGACCACTCTGACAGATGTAGATACAGTAAACGGAGACATTACGCTAACTTCGACCACGGGTAATATTGCTCTTGCCGATCTTGACGAGGTTGTCAGTGCCGGGCCCGGGGGCAACGTTATTTTAAGCGCGGCGGGCAGCATTACGGTTGCCGCTGACAGCGTCAATACGGAGATCAAGACCTCCGGTTCTGTGACGCTGACCGGAGCAGCTATTGGTGGCACAAATCCTCTGGATATAGAAGATGCTACCTCATTGGCTATAAATGACTTAGATGGTACCACAGACGACCATATTCAAATCCGGGAACAAACTGCCACCAGCACAATCGCGTCTACCTCAATCACTGTTGCTGATAATGTGTCGGGCAATATTGATATAACCTATAGTAATGGTGATAGCATCGATATTAATAACGGCCATGTCCTCAATAATATTGACCTTGACCAGGGTGCATCCAGCTTTTCCTATACCGCAACTACGGGAGACGTCAGCGTTGAAGCAATTAACACCGGCACCGAGAATATATCAATAACTGCTACGGCAGGAGCGATTAATGAAGAGGGAGCCGGCGATGCGGGTGTTGATATTGCCGGTAATGCACTGACTCTGACGGCACGGGATGAGATCGGCGGAGCCGGTGAGCTTGACATCGAGACGACGGTAGCCAGTCTGGATGCATCTTCAACGACCGCCGGTAATATAGTCATAACTGAGACGGACGGCATAATTTTGACGGATGTGGATACAGCGGACGGAGCCGTTACGATAAGTGCCGGCGGCATGATTACTGCTACTGATGTCGTGGCGGGCGATGCCGGTGATGATGAGAGGCATGATGTAAGAATGACAACGACCAGCGGCGGGATGGTGCTAACTTCGGTTGTAGCGGACGATGACATAGTTTGTTCTGCTGATGCAGGTGATCTGGATGTCCGGAACAGCTTAGGTGCCGCGGGCCACGGCGGTGTAAAGCTCGTTGCTGATGACGGCAAGATATATTCGTCCGGTGACACACTTAACGTTGATATAACCGGCTACTCCGATGGCGCTGCCAGAACTGGTGTTGACCTGCCTTTTGGAAACGGAAAAGCTGCTATTGTGCTTAGGAGTTCAGAAGACCTGATATTGGGCCCATCTGCTATTTTGACTGCTAAAGGCAGTTATAGTCCAATCGCTGATGACCGCAGTAGTGTTGGTTTTGATACTTCGCCAAGTGCAGGTGGCGACTTGATCGATGTGGCGATCTACCTTGGCAATTATTGGCCTGCACTTTCTCCGACAGGTCGTGATATAGCGGTCAATTCGCTTGTTTCAATTTCAAACAAAGGTACTATGGTGGTTGATGCGGGTGAAAAAGTGACGTTTGGAGGGAAATTCAACGAGTCAGTTTTCAATCAAACCCACCGGCTGGAGGTTGTTTCACGTATAAGCAATAATCTAAACGAGGTAAGAAGATATGACCGGCTGCCTTTTGCGGAGAATCCCGAGGCTATAAGAAGCTGGTTTAACGAAACAGCTACCGGATATTTTGCCGGGGCATATGTGCTTCGAGGAGGTAAAACGTTGCTTGCGGAAGTTCTGTCGCTGACTGATCCTGTCCCGCTGGTACCACCCAGGACTTTTGAACCGGAGCTCCGCAGTGAAGTGGAAGGACCCGATACCGAGGCTCTCGCAACGTTGTTAAGTGAATTGGGAATCGGTGTGCAGCCGTACATGACAGAAGCCTATGCGGGCTCCCTCAGCACGGACCTGCGACTTTACAAGGCGGCGGAAAAACTTCAGGAATTGATGCCGGTCCTTGAAGATGCAGATGGTACACGAATTGCCAAATTGAAAGTGGCGGTTGAGCAGTTCTTCCCGACGCTTGATTTGCTTTCCGAGGAGCAGATGGATTCATTCACCCAGGTAC
Organism: Sedimentisphaerales bacterium; assembly: GCA_049644065.1. Classification (GTDB taxonomy): domain Bacteria; phylum Planctomycetota; class Phycisphaerae; order Sedimentisphaerales; family Anaerobacaceae; genus JAFGPJ01. The sequence goes on from JBARRE010000194.1 coordinate 2,275, forward strand.
TGGAAGGTCACAAAGGCGATGGAACGGATTTTGACCTGGCTGGACAGTGTATTTTTGCGTTGAGAGAGTATGTCAATATTCTTAGCACTGAAATTGGTTGGCCGGTTGAAAAGTCCGTCGAATTCGTTATGGGCAGGTATGTCCCGAAAATAGCTGAAAATGATGAGATAAGGATTGCCGTAATACAAATGCATCTTCAGAAATAACTTTGAATTTGAGATGAGCTACAACCAGAGCGATTGGCCTGCTGAGTCGGCATCATCTATGAATATCTCTAAATTGGAGCGGTCCGGCAGGTTCATCTGGCCGGTACAATAACACGGAATCCAACGTCATTGTTCCTGTCGACGAAGTCAATTTGATAGTCGGACTCAGACTCCATGAGTATGTACTGGGGTGGCGCCAGACAAGAGCCGCCGCAGATAACAGATCCAGGATCATCGGCACCTTTTCGACACCATTCCCAAACGTTGCCGATCATATCATAAATATCCCAGGCATTTGCCTTGTTGGCGCCGGCTACAGGCCAGGCTGATTTGTAAGTGTTACTTGTAGTAGCGGTCGCATTAAGGTCGAGTATTTTCTGGTCCTGATAGTCCTCGATTGCCCCAACCGGTGCGACCGGCAGCGGCGGTACTTTGCTGTCTTTGTTACGATTCCAGTTACTTGCAGCATTTTGCCATGAGGCGGCTCTTACGTGTGCATAGCTTGTAATTGCAGAAGAGTCATTTCCCCAGGGATATATGCTGCCTGTGCCTGCCTGACAGGCATATTGGTGCTGTGAGGCGGTTGGTAATTCTCCGCCCAGCCACTTTGCATATGCTTGAGCTCCAGTGAAGGTCACCCAGGTCACCGGAATGCCGGAATCGGATTCGGCGACTTTAAAAGCATTTGTTGATTCATCCCATTTTATAGATGTGGGCGGCTTGTTTGCAACGGTGCATTGTATGAGACTATTGTTTGCCTGGTCAGTGAATACCGACCAGCCAGGAAGTTTGGGACCGCCCCTCTTGGCTCCGGATTCTTCGAGGAATAGTCTGTATTGATTGTTGTTTGTTTCGTGAATAGCCATATAAAAGGGCTCAGGATTGCCGGAACTCGCGGGTATGAATCTCAATACAACGGCCGGGTCTTTTGTTGATCTGATATATGTAGGCCACCCCATATTCTGGATGTCATTGCCATCGATCGTGTAAAAGAAATTCAGCCAATCTTCCTGTTTGTTATTTACCGCGTTCCTTATCTGCTCCCACCCGGAGGACAGACGAACGGGGGTTTTATTATTGTTGTCAATCGGCTCATAAGCTCCACGGAGATAGTCTGAAGTGAAGATCAGACCCTCATTATCAAGATCTAAACGCTTGCAATATTCGGGCTTGAGACTTTTTTCAACACTAATGAGTTCTTTCCAATAATCATTGGACTTGGCAATTTCCTCTTCGTGCATCTTTATGAGCGGCAATTTTCTTACGCTATCAATCTGTTGCCTGATGCTGTCAAAGTCACTCCTGAGGCTGCGGAGCTTTGTCAAGTAGACACCTTCCGGCGTACGTTCAAGTTCATTGTTGAGTTCCTTGTCAATTTTTACAATCTTCTGATCCCATATGTATTGACTGTTGTCTCGCGGGTCTTGCTCCAGTTTCTTATAATCCTCGACTTCTTTCAGCCAGTCACGATATATTTGTGCCGTGGCAGGTCCCTCAGTATTGTAAACATTGCTGCTCTCGAAGAAAATGTCTTTTCGGATTTCATCATTTTGCCAATCTGAGCCGCAGACATAGTCGGCCAGAGTCATTGAAAGCCCTTCGAGGTTTTCAAGTTCATTAAGGTCATAACTACTGATTGCTTCAGCGACAAATTCGTCAAATCCGGCGAGGATTTTATCTCCAGAGCTGTTCTTATCAATAAGCACTGTCTCGCGTTTTATTGCCGTTTTGGCAAGGGAGTCGAGAAGCTCGTCCTTGCGGCTGATTGCTTCAAATTCTGTTCTGAGTTTTTGCCGGACTTCCCTATCCCTGCCGAGGTCTTCGTATTTATCCGGCCATGGCGGGCTTGAGAAGGAACCAAGCCTTACCCATGCCGTGTAGATGACTTCACGCTGCGATACAGATGCAAGTGCCGTATCTATTAGTCCCTGCCTATCATCATTTGCATCAATCTTTTCGATCTGAGCAATTCGTGCAATCGGCTCGGCGAATGCGCTGTCGAACGGCGGATTTGTAAGAATGTCGCTGTTCTTCCATTTGTCCCACAGTGCCCGGATGCTTTCAGTC
>JBARRE010000195.1:0-3228 GCA_049644065.1 Sedimentisphaerales bacterium
AGCCGAACTTCGAGCGCGTGCGCGAGCTGGTGAAAGACGGAGCTATCGGCGAGCTGACCGATTGCTACGCCTGGGGCGACCGCCAGATTCGCAGGCCCGGCTACCCGCCCGCCAAGGGCACGCCGCCGAAAACGCTTCACTATGACCTGTGGATCGGCCCGTCATCGTTCCATCCGTATAATCCGGATTATTTCAAAGGCGGTCCCGGCATGAACTGCCTTTCGTGGAATATGTATTGGGATTACGGCACCGGCCAGGTCGGCGACATGGGCAGCCACACGATCGATCTTGTGTGGAACGCGATTGACGCGGGTCTGCCCACAACGGCCGAGGGCGAAGGCGAAAAATACAATCCTGAAGTCACACCTGTCGAACTGCACACTTCTTTCGATATCCCGAAGAACGACTGGCGCGGGCCTGTTCGCGTCCACTGGTACCAGGGCGGCATGATGCCGAGATCGCCGAAGGGTTACGTCGATCTGAACAAGATCGGGCATGGTGCGATGTTCAAGGGCACCAAGGGTTATATTGTATGTGATTACGATTCGCGGATTGTCCTGCCGTTCGGCGACGATGCGGACCTGACATATTACAACCGGCGGTCGAAAGACAAGATAATTCCGCCGCTGGGCCACTTCCAGAGAGAGTGGGTCGATGCCTGCAAGGGGGGCGACCTGAAGACGCATTGTGACTTCGAGTATGGCGGCAATGCGATCGAGATGATGCATCTGGGTCTCGTTGCCTACCGCGTCGGCAAGAAGCTGGATTACGACGGCGCCACCGGCCGCGTTACCAACAGTGCCGAGGCCAATGCTCTGCTGAGCCGCAAGTACCGCCCCGGCTGGGTCCTTAACGGATAACTGACACTTTATTTGAATTTCAACAGAATAAAAGGGGCGGAACGGCCGAGTTGTTCCGCCCCTGGTTGTTCTTGGCCTTACTCGCCGGCTTTGGATTCCGGCTGGAAGTTTTCCATTATCCAGGCCTGACGTTCTGTTTTCCTGGTTACACACCAGGCCACCGTCTTTCCATCACGGCTCCAGCGTGGAGGGCTTTGACCGGCTGCATGGTCTGCAAAGAGCATTATGTTGTCGGAGGCTTCGTCATAGACGTAGATACCGTAACCCTCCTTTCCAGCAGCCTCGCTCATATAGAAGAAGCGACGACCGTCCGGTGCCCAGGCGCCGATGTAATCCCAACCATCGGGGTGGTCAACCAACAAGGTGGGCGGCCGGCCATCCATGTAAGCCTGACGCGTCTGACTCTCGTGCTCACACACGTTATAGGAGAGGCGCTGGCCGTCGGGATGCCACTCGATTCCTTCCAGGTAATCGGGGCCGTCCGGCGTCAGTTGCCGTAGTTCACCGCCGGAAGCGGGCACCACAAAAACTCCGTTGCCGGTCCCGGGTTTGGGGGTATAGCCAAGGGCAGCGATGAACTTCCCATCCGGCGACCAGCGGACGGTCCAGTTATCCCATCCGGTCGACCTGCGTCCGGAGTCCTGGAGATGGGCAATCTTGCGGGGCTGGCCGCCGGCTGCGCCGATGACGTAAAGATCGTTGCCGCCCGCGTATGCCAACTGAGACCCATCGGGAGACCACTGGGGTACCACGCCCAGTCCCGTGGTTTTCACCAGGAGCTGTGGCTCTCCTCCGCTGACGGGAAGGGTAAAGAGACCGCGTCCCTCGCTGAGTTTGGCGATGTAGGCGAGGGTTCGACCATCACTGGAGAGATGGAAATTGGTTAAGCACCCGTGGGTCGGTAGGGGAGCAGTCTTCGTCAACCTTCGGGGTGTGCCTCCCTCTCGCGGCACGGTAAAAATGCCGTCGGCCACGTAGTAGATGGTTTGCCCGTCTGGCGACACCTGTGGCAAATGTTTACGGCCGCGCGCCACTGTGCGGGGTTCATACGGCGGCGAACCGTTTGCCACGTGGATGGAAGTATTTATTCTCTGTAATTCAAAGGCGACCTGACTACCGTCGCCAAGCACCTTGGGAAACGTGACTTCCGCATCGTTGAAAAATGTCATCTGCTGGGGCTCCCCTGTTTGAAGGCCTGTTTCCGGATCGATGGCGACCTTCCAGATATTCCCGGTTCCGATTGTCCCGGAGACAACGTAAAGGCTTCGCCCGTCCGGAGCCCATGTGGGATGTTTGTCCCTCCACGGTGAGAGGCGGAGAGCTTGTGCTTGTCCCCCAGCGGCGGGGAGAATCCAGACATCCGTGGCACCCTCCGACGGGTCTTCCCTGACTGAGCAATACGCTAACCAACGTCCATTCGGCGAATACTCGGCATCCGAAGCCCTTTTATGATATCTGCCGGGTAAGTCTTTGCTTGGAATGAACCGAACTTCACTGCCATCAAGGGCAAGCGTATGAACGCCATCCCGGTCCACGTGGGTCAGATGTTTGCCATCGTGTGTCCAACGCAGCCAATCAAAACCACTCTCCCGTTCGGGATCGGGAGTGATTTGCCGGGGTGTGCCACCGTCCGGACTGACAACGAAGAGGGCCATCATGCCGTCTTTTTCTCCTGAATCCAAAGTCACTTCTCTCCGTGCAATGTAAGCGATCTGCCGGCCATCCGGCGACCATCGCTGCCAATCGAACGACTCCCATGGCGCGAAATTATCGAGAAGCGGCCGGATCAGGCTTCCGGTCTCATCGGCGATATACAACCTGCCCTGACTTTCAAACACAATCCGGTCGCCGCTGGGCGAGAAATCCAAGCGGCGACTCCAGCTTCTCTCTTTCACAGGCATACCGGCTATTTTACTATCAAAGGCAAGACGGTAGGTAGGCCCGTTGGCTTTGGCTCCCGACGCCCCGGCGTCGAGCTGCTCCAGGTGCCGGCGCGCTGTCTGCACAGGCTCCGGTTGATCGGCAAACTCTTGCACAACCCTTTCGTACGCTTTTCGCGCCTCAGCCCGGCCCATCTTCTCGTAGCATCCTCCCATCTGCACCAGGATTTTGGCTACAAGGGCGCGGTCGTCTTTGTGGTCGGCGACGATTTGCTTGTACAGCCGGATGGCCTCATCGAGGTCTCCTTCTGTGCGTTCCTGGACCAGCCCCTTTTGGAAGAGGTCGTAGCCGCTCTGCGCGAGGGCATTTTGCCCGGCGAGAAAAAGCAGAGCAAAGAACGCTGCGATGATTGATAATCTATTCATGACTAATCTCCTTTCTTAAAAAAAAACAGTTACGGGTTTTCCTTCAATCATCGCATTTCGGC
>JBARRE010000196.1:0-14191 GCA_049644065.1 Sedimentisphaerales bacterium
GGCTAATACCTTCCAATCGCTGACATTACAAACTTGCATCCATTCAAGTACTTTTAGGCGCCAGAACACATACTTTTTGTTATAATCGGAATCATCTGAGTTGTTGACGAGATCCCACGCCTCCTGCTCATAAATCCACGCGTCAGTGAAAGCTCCTGTCATAGCATCATCATAAAAGGCAGCAAGACTATCGTAATAAAAAGTATCTACATGTTTGCCTCGCACCCAATATGAAATACAGAGAAAACCTTCCTTGTAACCATTTTGACCAGGACGTAAGATGTAATGCTGATCGTTTACAGTGAGCCCACTCGGATCAGTCCGACCGACTGGATTATTCCCACAATAGGCGTACATGTTCATGCCATCTTCGTATCCAATCGGATCGGCTTGCAGGAATCGGCCCGTATATGGATTGTAGTATCGGGCGCGGTTGTAGTACTGGCCTATTTCAATATCGAAACGGCGGCCGGCGAACATGTAGGGATTGGGGTGGTCTTCGTATTCTGCTGCGACCTGGCCATAGACGGAGTATTCATAGGTCTGGACGGTATCGCCTGCCGAATCGCTAAGGGCCACAACGGAGCCGAGGCCGTCGAAGTGATAGTAATAGACGGCGTTACTGTCGGCCACCTCGATCATGCAGACCGGCTGGTCGATTCCCGGGCCGTAGATGTATTTGCGCAGCAGGTTGTTATTGCCGTCGTATTCGGCGATAACGTGGGGGCCGTCATATACGTACCGTGTGCTGAAGCCATCGACCTTCTTTTCACTGCGCCGGCCATATAGATCATATTTGTAGTTAATCGTCTGGAAATTAGAAGTATCCTGCTGAGGCGAAGGCCCCGACCACTGAACGAAGTCCACCCAGCCTTTTCCTCCGAAAGAATTTCCTTCACAGTAGACCCATTTTAGCGTGTGGATACCTGCACTAACGGTATATTGTGCCGGCTGCCAGTCCTGCTCACCTGTAATCTGGCCTTGATACGTATTATCGATATAGAACTTCAGATAGTCATAGCCGGATTCACCGGAGATCTTCCAGTAGAACTTTATTGTTTCTGAGCTGTCCGAATCGACAATGGCGTGGAGATGACCTTCATCACTGGCATCGACGCCTGTAATGATCATCGCATCGCCGTCGTAGTAATAATCATCATCTGCACCTGATTCAATGTACCAGCTTCCATCTCCGCTCTCGGTGAATTTCAGATTGGAATCCAGCGCCTCGCTGTTCTCATCGGGTGTGGGATACAGTATGTCTGTTCCAACCATCAGACCATCGACCCAGCCGCGATCGTCGCCGGCATCGCCGCTGGAATCCTTGACATAGCGCCATTCGAGTGTGTGCTCGCCTGTGTCGCTGAGGGTATAAGACTTCTTTTCCCAGTCTACCTCGCCGCTAATCTGCTCCTGATAGTTGTCATCAATATAAAGCTTCAGATAGTCATCTTCCTCGGATGAGACCTTCCAGTAGAACGATACTTTTTCTCTATCGTCGGCGTTAAACGTGGCCTTTATCCAGGTTGTCTCGCTGTCCGAGATAGAACCGCTCACGGTTGCATCATCGTCATAATAAGATGAGTTCGCACTGGCTGTCGATGACCAGTTTGCATTCCCTCCGGTGGTGATAGTATGCTCGCAATCCAGCGCTTCGTCAAGGTCAGGCGCAGGAGGCGAGCCGCTCGGTATCCACTCGACGCGGTCGACCCATACACCACCGCCATCGGATGAGCCGTCATCTCCCTTTCTATAGTGCCACTGCAGGGTATGCGTGCCGCTACCGGTTATGGGACTATATTTTAACGTCCAGTCATGGCTGGCATTGTATACGTACAGCTTGGCATCATCGTCGACCTTGAAACGGAAGAGGTCGTCAGGATCGGAGTTCTTCTTGTAATAGAACTTAATCGTGCCTTCACCGGTGACCGTGGCCTCGAAGTATGTCTCTTGGTTGGCGGATATATCGCCGCTCTTGACCGAGTCCGGGCCTCCGAAGTTGGGATCGTTGGCGTCCGGCCTGATGGTGGACCATGCGGCGTCGCCGCCGCCGGAGGTGGTATAGTTGGCATATATCGAAAATTCATAGGCGGAGGTCCAGGAGTAACCAATCGGATCCGGCATGCCGGATCCGTAACCCTGCCCCGTATGGGCGGCGGAGGGGCTGCCTGCTGCATAGTAAACGTTAGTACTATCATCGAAGACCCAGGCCAGCCAGATTTCCTGGCCGTCAACCACCTCAACCGAACTTATCAGGTCCACGGTCTGCCATCCTGCACTGGCGTTAACTGCCGTAGCAGCCGTAACGCCAAGACGGTCGCCCGGCAGGTCGCTGTCGTTATTGTCATACACAGCTAACAGAATATCTCCGGTGCCGCCGCCATGGTAAATGCAGATGCTGTCAATCGTGCCGGCCTCGGACATCGTGCAGGGCAGGGCCGTCCGGCTGGTACTGGACGTTGAAGATCCTAAGATATCCGTATTACCGACTGTGCCGCTTCCGCCTTCGCCCGTAGAGAAGGTCAGCTCGAAGTTGTCCAGTGCGGCGTTGAACGCTCCGCTGTTGGCGTCCGAGGCGTTGACGGCCGAGATAAGGCGGTTCTCGGAATCGTAGGTATAGTAAGCGACGCCGTCAAAGGTGGTATTGCCGTTTTCATCGTAATCGTAGTAGACGCCGCCCACCGAATTGTACTGGTTGAGGTTATTGGCCGAGTAGGCGGTAACGCCGTTGGCATCGACGGAGTTGCGGTTGCCCACATCGTCGTAATCGAACGCAGCATCGGCAACCCAGCTCTCATAGCTTGTGGGGTAGTTGACGTCGGTTATCTGGTAGATATCGTCGTAGGTGTAGGTATGCGTGTCGGTGTCGTTGACCAGCATTGTCAGGCGGTTGCCCACCTTGTCGTAGGTGTACTCGTATGTATGGCTTACATCGGTAGTGCTGTCGATGGTCGTCAGCCGGCTGGCCGCATCGTATGAGTAGTCTATGGTCGTCCCGTTGGCGTAATCGAGGTCCGTCCGCCGCGACAGCGAGTCGTAGGTATATTCGGCCAGTACGACGGGCGTGGCCGAATCATCCTTGATCTTTGTAAGCCTGTTCAGAGTGTCATATTCATAGGTGATATAGCTTCCGTCCGGATAGGTCAGCTTGGTGCGATTACTTGCATCATCGTATTCGTACGAGACCTCCTTGCCGCCCTCGTACTCGACCTTTGTGATCCGGCCCACATTGTCGTAGGTGTTCTTAATAACTTTGGCCTTGGGCGCCAACACATTGTACTCGTACGTCTCGATCAGCCGGCCTCTAAGGTCGTATTTGTACTTTATAGTCTTTTCCGGCGTGATTCTCCTCTTGATGCGTTTCATATCGTCGTACCACATCTGGAAAGTATCGCCGGCGCGGTTCCTCACCGATCTAACTTCCCTGATCAAGCTATAGGTCGGCCCCGTCCAGGTCCCATCGGGGTAAATGGTCTTACTTAATCCGCCGAAGCCGTTGTATTCGTATTCCGTAGCGTTGCCCTCGGCGTCTTCGAGCAGACATGAGTGAGTTTTCCCTGAAACGTACTGCGAATCATGTTGTCGATGCTCTGAGGTCCGGGGCCGAGGAAAAATCAATCAAATTGAATTGTCACATATCAGATACAGTCGAAAATATGCATGGCGTCGAGTCATCCATAGAAGAAATGCTCACGACGTTATTGCTTAATGCTATCAAGTACACGCCGGAGAATGGGGAAATCACGGTACGTCTGACGAGTGAGCTCGACTCGGTCCTTCTTCAAATTAGTGATACTGGTATCGGCATCCCGGCGGCAGAACAGGCTAAGATATTCGACGAGTTCTATCGGGCTGGGAAGGCAACAAATGTTGAGGAAAATAGCCCGGGCCTGGGATTGGTTATAGTTAAGTATATTGTAGAGATTCATGGCGGCAAAATAGCAGTAGACAGCCAGGAAGGGCGGGGAACGACTTTTACGATTACGCTTCCGTGCGTTGTGTCGTAAATTTTAAGGGATCGAGTTCTGCTATCTCGGATGAGTATCCTTCGTTTTAGTTTCCCAATCCCATAGCTGTAGCTCTCTTAACCAACTCAACGACATTATCGACGCCCAGCTTTCGCATAATACGGCTACGATGCACCTCAATAGTGCGTTTGGAACGCCTCTGAATATAGGCTATTCGTTTATTGCCGATTCTTTCAGGAGTTGATAAATAGCGAGATTTTACGAATTCATATTGTAAAATATCGATGGCTTTTTATTCCATCTTCCATAATAATAATATCCTTAGGTGTTCATATATCCGAATGACCGCAAGTTAATAGTTGCCAAATGACATCAGACGATTATGATATGATTTTATCTTAATGCTTGGTTCTGTATTGAATAACGGAGAACTGTTTAATGCCAAAAAAGAAACTTTCAGAAAGTTTAGCCAAGGATTCCAATTTTGTAGTGATCGCGGAACTTGCAGCCGGCCCAAGATTCAACTTTGCTCCAATAGAGAGGTTCCTTTCCGCCGCTAAAGAAGCCGAATCTGATGCCCTACCGAAGGATTTTGACTTTGTAGGGATTGCAATTCCACAAAGTCCGGGCGGAGTGGCCAATCTTGAGCCGTCAGACGTCCTTGCGCGAATAAATGATAAGAATTTGCTTGGCGACTTGGATTTTATCCCTCACATTAGCTGTAAAGACCATAATGTCGACGCGATCTCAAGCTCTCTGGTTAATTACAGGGCGCGGCAGATACAATCCGTTCTTGCCCTGACCGGGGACAAGCCTGTGAGCGCCAAGGGTTCCTTCGAGATAGAAACTGTCGGTCTGCTGCAATTAATTGAACGCATGAACTGTGAGTCATATCTGAAAGCAAAGCCTGATCAGTGGGATAAAGTTAGCCAATTCTTTCCGGGAGCTGCAGTTTCACCGTTCAAATACACCGAAGCTTCACAGATGCAGCAGTATTACAAAATGGAAAAAAAGATTGCATGTGGTACCCGGTTTTTAATTACGCAGATAGGTTTCGACTGGAAAAAATCTCAAGAGCTAATGCGTTATCTGGAGGAAAACTCGATTGACATCCCCGTACTCGGAAATGTTTATTTGCTTAGCACGGCAACGCCCGCTCCACGTTTGATGCATGATATCAAACTGCCGGGTTGTTTTGTGAGCGATGAATTTTTAGCTAAGCTGCAAAAAGAGCAGGTTGAGCAACATATAGAGCGCGCGGCTCAGCAGGTGGCTATGTACAAGCAGCTTGGTACCGCGGGGGTGGATATTGGTGGTGTGCATGACTACGCTACCTTTACGAAAATACTCGAACTTGCAAATCAGATTGGTTCTGACTGGGAAAAGTACAAGGACAATTTGTGCTGGCCCGGCGGCGAGAAGTTTTATCTTTACGAAAGCTCCGGCCAAAAAGCAGTGACGGCAAGAAAGAAAAAGAAATTCCGTCAGAGATTCTTTGATTTTATGCACAGGGCGATTCTTGATTCTGATTACACCGGATTCAAGCTCTTTCGTGGTACTATGGGCCTTCTCGGCACAAGAAAGGGAAAAGGTTTTTGCTATAAGTCCTTCTACGCGATAGAGCGTGGATTTAAATATCTTTCTTTCGATTGTCAGGATTGTGGTGATTGTTACCTGCACGAGAACTTCGGATACTGTTCGATAGGGGGATGCGAAAAAGGATTAGACAATGCTCCCTGTGGAGATTCTACTGTCGATGGTCTTTGTGGAAACAATCTCGAACAAACTTGTATCGGCGACTTGATCTACAAAGCAGCAGCAGCGAAACCCGATGGCAGAAGCAAACTAAGACATATAATCAACCAACCGCGAATGCATGCCCTGGAAAATACTGCATCAATACTTAATTACCTTTTTGGCACAGACCATACTCAGGCCGCCCCGTTGATATCTATTGGTGATATGTTAGACGCTTCTAATCCGGTAACATGCACTGCTATGAAGCAATTCAGTGATTCTCTTGGCAAAACAAAAAGCCAAAATGGCGTATTAAGTTTCTTGAAAGCTCTGATTCAGACGCAAGCGGCAGAAGGGGCCTCATACATAGCAGTCAATATCGATGCCCTGGCTCAGGACGATCCAAGTACAGCAGCCGAACTGATTCGACCGTATGTAAAACTGGTTCGTCAGCTTGGCAAAGGTGTGCCTGTGTGCATTGAAAGCCGGCATGAGGAAGCTCTTATTGCCGGCCTGAAGGAATGGTATGATACTGAGGGCCAGGTGCCGCCTCCCTTAGTCGGACCAATTGAAATCTCTTCGGGTGATAAAATATTGGCACTCAGGAAACAATATGAATTCGGTATGATTAGCACACTTAGCAACAATGATGCTTCTGCCGGTGAATATCATCAGTCTTGTATTGATAAAACATTCGATATGGCTAAACAGCTCATTAATAAAGCGGTAAATGAATACCATTTTAAGCCTGACCAGATATTTTTTGACACAGTTGCCGCTGCTCTTATGTCGGACATGCCGGACTCATCAGGTATCGCTAATCATACATATAAAGCGTTTAGAATTATTAAAAATATTAAACGCAATCCGGCAACGAAAAAAAGCCACTGCCTGCTCAAGATAAACCAGGCCATTGATGGCATTCCAAGTCGGACAGTGGGAGTTGCCAGAGCCTATGTAGCCAAGGCAATGGAATATGGCCTTGATGCCGCTTTCGTTGATGTTACATGCCACTATGGCGAAAGTCCTGCCGATCCCAAACTCTTACAACTGATCGATGCGTATGCCGAAATGGACGGCTCACCCGGAAAAAGGCAAAATGCCGAAAAACTGATGTCCGGTTTTTGTTCCGGCGCAAAAAAACCTGTTAAAAAGTCCTGACAAGTTTGAGCGGGGATATCCCTGAGATGACTTTCCCACATTAGCTTTATTCGTCATCACTTTTACATATTAAGTTTATGGTTATTTTCAGATATTTTTGGTATCAGTGCAGTATTCAAAAATATGAAAGGACAACAAAATGTTGTATTTGCTTATTGGAATAGTTGCTCTGATCGGCACGGTTATCCTCAGTTCTCGCCATAATAATGAGTCCTGGATATCTTTTTTTGGAATACATTGGTAAATTCCCGGATCATGATATATGATATTGGGAGGTTATTGTTTCATAACTATCCCGGTTTACGAGCTATCTTACGAAATATTTTGTTAGACGTCGACATGGGCTAAAAAAGACTTATACATTCAAAGGTCAGGGGATTGTTTTCGTGAGCGAGCCATCAGGTTCTGTCAAGATGCTGAATTCTCTTTTCCACCCCAACTCCGTAGCGGTGATTGGGGCTTCACGGACACCCGGTAAAGTAGGACACGAAATAGTCGGCAATCTCCTCGACGCTGGTTTTAAGGGCCAGATCGTACCGGTTAATCCCTTCGCAGATCAAATTCTGGGCTTGAAATGTTATGAAGATATCGGGAAGTATCCCGGTAAGATTGACCTTAGTCTCATTGCGGTGCGGGCCCCGTTGGTTGTGGACGCCACGATAAGTTCAATCAAAGCCGGTGCCAAGACAATAGTGGTGACCTCATCGGGATTTGCAGAGGTCGGCTCAAGTGGAGCCGAGATACAAAGACAGATTGCAAAGCTTTGTGCAGATTCTAAAATTCCTTTGCTTGGTCCCAATTGTTTTGGACTAATCAATACCAGCAATTGTCTGAACGCCTCATTCTCAAAACACATACCAAAAGCGGGAGGAATATCGGTTCTCTCACAGTCCGGGTCGATCTGTAGTGCTTTGCTGGATTGGGCTTCGGCCCACGGACTTGGTTTGGCCAAGATCGTTAGCCTTGGTAATAAAGCGGATCTGAATGAGGTGGATTTTCTTGAGGTATTTGCAAACGACGAGAAGACTACAGTGGTTGTGGGATATTTGGAGAGTATCAGTTCAGGTAAAGATTTTTTGAAAGCGGCCCGTGCAGTTACCTCGTCCAAGCCATTTATTCTCCTGCGGGCGGGGATTACGAAGGCTGGAATCTGGGCTGCTTCGGCCCATACAGGCACCCTGGCCGGTGCCGACACAGCCTATTCCGCGGCGTTCAAACATGCAGGCGTGATTCGTGTCGAAAGCCTTGATAGTCTTTTTGACTGTACAGCAGCTTTGTCAACACAACTGTGTCCAAAAGGTAATAGAGTGGCGGTCATTACTAATGCCGGCGGTCCGGCGGTGCTGGCTGCTGATGCAGTTGAGCATTTCGGCATGAAGCTTGCCAAAATGAGAGAATGCCATGTTGAAATGCTTAAACAGCAACTGCCTCCCGCGGCAAGCGCATACAATCCAATTGACGTTTTGGGCGATGCAGACCCGAAACGATATATGATGGCTGTTGAGGCAGCGCAAAACGACGAAGAGGTCGATGCGGTTATCGTTATATTGACGCCTCATTCGATGACACGGCCTGCCGAGACCTCTCGCTCAATCGCACGCAGGGCTAACGGAGACAAGCCGATTTTAATGGTGCTTATGGGCAGTGACGAGGCAAGGGTCGAACATATTAAGTTGGTCAATAGCAACCTGCCTATCTATCCCTCGCCGGGACGGGCGGTGGCTGCATTGGCCGCCATGTGGAAATATGAAAAATGGCGAAGCATACCCGAGCGAGTTGTCACCCGATTCCCCGTAAACCGTCGTCCGGTGGAACGAATCATTACGCGTCACCTCAAGTCAAGCCTCAAGCAAATCGGAGAAGTTGAAACAAAAGAAATTCTCAGGGCATATGATTTTACAGTGCCGGACGGCCGGTTGGCCGGCTCTCCCGAAGAGGCGGTAGATATTGCCAAACGCATAGGTTTTCCTGTTGCGATGAAGATTGTGTCACTTGACGTTCTGCACAAATCAGACGTTGGCGGCATCAAATTAGGCATATCCAGTTCTGAAGAAGTACGAGATACATTTGATTTACTTTCACTGCGTGTCGGCCGGCGTGCACCCGAAGCGAGGCTCAGCGGCATTTACGTTGAAAAGATGACCACCGAAGGATTACATGCCGTCATGGGCATGGTATCCGATCCTCGCTTTGGCCCCATACTGATGTTTGGATTGGGCGGCACCTATATCGACCGTCTGGATACAACCTCCTGCTACCTGGCCCCTATCACGGCAGATGAGGCCATGCGAATGCTCTCTGAAAGCCGCTCATATGCGCTTCTAAAAGATGCCAGGGGTCAGGCTGATGTTGATATTCCGGCAATTGTCACCGGTCTGCAGCGCACAAGTCAGCTTGCAACGGACTTCCCGCACATCAAGGAACTGAACATCGATCCGTTCATTGTGGGCAGAGCCGGCACAGGGGCCGTCGTTGTGGATGCACGAATCTCCCTTTTGCGAACCAATGGTGTATAAATGGGCTTGAAGGAAGGTGATTACAACAAAAGCAATAATGATTGGCTGACGAAATACAATGAAATGGTCGTCTCGGCAGACGAAGCCGTTTCTAGGTTAAGGCCCGAACACCGGGTTTTTATTGGTACCGGTTGCGGCCAACCTCAAATGCTGGTGGATGCACTATTAGCCAGAGCCGGCCAGCTTGAAGACATCGAGATCATCCATTTGCTGACACTTTCGGAACCGGTCTTTCGCCATGCGGAGCTTTCCAAGCGCTTTCGACTTAACCGTTTCTTTTCGGCTGAGTGGGCGGATGATAAACTGCAAACCCGGCATGGTGAACATACTCCGGTGTTTTTATCCGACATCCCAAGGATGTTCAAGTCGGGACGGTTACCGATCGATGTTGCGCTGATACAGGTGACGCCGCCGAACGAACAGGGGATGTGTTCGCTGGGTGTCTCCGTCGATGTGACAAAAAGCGCGGTTGAAGCCGCCGGACTCGTCATTGCTCAAGTCAATCCTCAGATGCCGTGGACAATGGGCGACAGTTTGCTGCACATATACAATATCGACATGCTTGTAGCCGGTGAGATTCCTATGCCCTTTGTTCTTTTGCCCGATACGACGAAAACATCGCACACGATCGCCGAATATGTTGCGGCACTGATTCCTGATGGCTCCACGGTCGAGCTTGGAATCTGTGGGATTTCCCTGGCACTCTCGGAGTTTTTGAAAAGTAAACATGATCTGGGAATTCATGCAGAGGTTATCGGTGACGCCATTATTGAACTGGTCGAATCAGGGGTAGTAACCGGACTGCATAAGAGTGTAGATCGAGGCAAAGTCGTCGGTAGTATGTGTCTTGGTACACAACAACTTTACGATTATGTGGACAGGAATCCGACATTCTCCTTCTATCCGTCCGAGAGCGTCAGTGATCCCGGTGTAATTGCTCAGCAACAGAACATGATCGCGGTAGTTACTGCCGAAGAAGTGGACCTGACGGGCCAGGTCTGTGCACGAACACCCCAGCACGGTGTTTCGGGTATCGACATACGTGCGGATTTTGTACATGGTACGGCGAAGACAAAAAACGGCAGATTAATAATCGCGCTTGAATCTACAGTCAGTGACGGCGCCACTTCGAAGATTGTGTCATGTTTAAGCAGCGGGGCAGAGGTTGTTGCTACGAGTCGCGAGGTGCATTATGTCGTAACCGAGTACGGAGTGGCCTATTTATACGGCAAGAGTCTCCAGGAACGTGCAATGGCGCTGATAAGCGTGGCACATCCGAATTTTCGTGAACATCTTCTCAAAGATGCGATTCTTATGAATCTTGTAAACCCAATTCTGGCTGATGTGGAAGGGAGAATACATATACTTCAGCCGGAATTGAAAGCGAGATTTGTTCTCGATGACGGGACTCTGATTAATATTCGACCAATGCACCCGACCGATGAGAAACGTGTTCGAGGCCTTTTTCAATCTCTCACGGAACAGACCAAATACTACCGGTTTATGTCACATATTACGAAAGTGCCTCAGAAACAAATTCAAAACTTCGTGTACATAGACTATCGAAGTGAAATGGCCATCGTGGGTACTATACCTGAGGCCCATGGTGATGAGATTATTGCTATTGGCCGGTACTTTATCGAGCCTCGAACAAACCGTGCAGAAGTGGCCTTTGTCGTCCAGGATGAGTGGCAAAAACGTGGTATCGGAACTTTCATGTTCAAGTTACTTATAAATGTTGCCAGACAAAATGGTATTGAGGGTTTCAACGCCGAAGTATTGATTGAAAATAAACCCATGCTGGCTGTTTTATTGAAAGGAGACTGTAAGTTATCCAGCAAAACTGAGGGTCGTGTTCGTAGTGTAAATATGGATTTCGCCTAATGCTTTGCCTGTCCGGGATGGCCAATGAACTTAATTTCGTGGTAGCATGCGATATTCCATAAATAGAGCCTGGAGATGTCAGAAGAATTCTTTCCGAAGCGACCGGCAGCAATGCAGAGATCGTTGTACAAACTACCGGCAACGGCAAATACGGACCGCTCTTTGCAGTATACCGCAAAAGTACACTGGAAGCGATAAACAAGGTTCTATCATCAGGAGGCCGTATAATCAGTGATGTGTTTGCCCTGTGCAGGGTCAATAATGTTGAGCTGGGGGCAAACCTGGTGAACTTAAATACAATGGCCGAATACGAAGAGTTTCGGGAAAATCTCCAATATAAAGTCTGATGATGTATTTGCAATTTCATCGAATTTTGTTTGTCTGGTCAGGACCAATCGCCATTTTATTGATGGCAAAGATATTTTCTTTCATAATTAGCTTGATTTAACATGCAAAATGCGAAGGCTATGAAATCTAATGTCTAACGAAGGTCTTTGGGAACAACTGGAAAAATTCGATCGTGCCAATACGGCACAGCGGGCAAAGTGTGAATATCTAAGCGACAAAGAACGCTATATAATCCAACTTCTTAACACTGAATATATAATTGAGCTTTCATGTAGGAAGATATATTTCTGCCATAGGGAATCGCCAATAAAACCGGCTGCATTCCTTGAAGAACTTTGCCTTCTGGCTTATTTAATACACGCAAAAAATATACCGCTTGCCAAAAAACTCGTAAGAGCTGAAGCTCTGCCCGGAGGACAGTTTTTCTTCAGGGGCATACATAAACTTCCTACTGAAAAGCTGGAAAAAGCTTTTGGCGCACGTCCGCAAGTATTGCTGGAGATATCGGATCAATTCAAGGCTCAAAAATGTGAATTCGGCGATGCATCTATTTCGCTGTATATATTACCTCGATTACCGCTGAATATAGTGATTTGGCGAGGTTGTGAGGAATTTGACGCCCGGGCTTCGGTTCTATTCGATCAAACAGCAGCTTCTCAGATGCCATTAGACGCTCTATTGGCGTCTGTGAATCTGGCTGTGGATGCTTTGGTAAAAGTTTCTGTCAATACAATTTAACTCATTACGATATAGTTATTTATAAGTAAATAGCAACATCCTGATTGAAGTAGCAGTTTACTCCGGCATGTTTTCTTTGGTACATTGCAATGAGTACTTTTTGCGATGACCCTTGGAGTATAATTGTCCGAGACAATGATTTTGAGTGAAACACCTTATTTGTTTAGTTTATTCATTGGCAGATGCACTGTTATTTAATGTAAAATAAAGAGTTTATAATATATTTTTGAGATGAAGAATTTATTTCAAGAACTTTGCTTGAAATTATGAACAACAGCCCATACAATACCAGTACAATAGGCTTGAATTCTTACATTTGGGAATAATAGGTAGTTGTGTGTGACACAGATAGCTTGTTTTGTAGATAATAACAAAATGCATATAAAATATATGAATATTTTTAAAGGTGTATCGGCGGTTTTATACATCTGTTCATGTAAGTGAGCATTCATATCCAGCGTAAGATACTATAACCATGTCAGTAAAGCAGGGCATTAAAATAGCTATTGGTGGTAAAGGTGGCGTTGGGAAAACCACAGTTTGTGCCGTCCTGGCACAGCTTTTTGCCGAAAGCGGATTCGATGTGCTGGCAATTGACGCCGATCCGGATGCCAACCTTGCATCGGCCCTCGGCGTAGCCTCCGAGCAGAGCCCTGAGCCTCTTATCAATATGAAAGATTTAATCGCTGAGCGGACGGGCACCGGAAAAGATGCTATAGGGGCATATTTTAAGCTGAATCCTAAAGTGAGCGATCTGCCTGAAAAATACTGGCATGAATCTAATGGCTTGAAGCTACTGGTTTTAGGCGCTATTACACAAGCCGGCTCGGGGTGTGCATGTCCTGAAGGGGTGTTCTTAAAGGCACTATTAAGACATACAATATTGCAGCGACAGGAGATGGTCTTGGTTGATTTGGCCGCTGGTGTCGAGTTTATGGGCAGGGCGAGTGTGCAGGGTATTGATGCTCTCATATTGGTTGTTGAGCCGGGCGGCAGAAGCATTGAAACAGCAAACAATATGGCAAAAATGGGCAGAGAATTAGGCATCGAATGCGTTGCAGCGGTTGCAAATAAAATAACCGAGACATCTCAAACAGACGCAATAACATGTCAATTGCAAAACGTAGATCTGCTGGGAAATCTTCAATATAGCCGTGCTCTGCAGCAAGCAGATCTTGGACGTGCGTCTGTGCTCGGGGCCGATGCGGAAATTACGAATGAGTTGAAACAGGTTAAAAACCAATTGATACAACTTGTTTCAAAGGTTATAAACGATGATTAATAACGAGATGGAGTTCCTTCATTTGGGACATGTTAAAAGACTTTAACGAGGAGTTTTATGGATCCGAAAAAACGTAGTTCTGATAAAGCAGCACAGGAAATGATAACTCGTATGGCGCAAGCCGGGCAGCAGAACGTCTGGGACAGGCTCGATGCTCAATCGCCACAATGCGGCTTCGGAAAACAGGGAATCTGCTGCCGGATTTGTACGATGGGGCCGTGCCGAATTACCAAGAAGGCACAACTGGGTGTCTGCGGTGCTGACGCCGATACCATCGTGGCCCGGAATTTTCTTAGGGCGGTCGCCGCCGGCGCCAGTGCTCACAGCGATCACGGCCGGGGGGTAGCAGAGGTGTTCCTTGCAACCGCCAGAGGCGAAGCCCCGGATTATCAATTCAAAGATATCATCAAACTCTACAAAGTAGCCGAGGATTTAGGTGTTGAAACTAACAACCGCTCCGTCAAGGAGATTGCAGTAGATGTCGGGAAAATCGCTCTGGCCGAGTTTGGCAAGCCGGAGGGCGAACAGTTGATGGCCCGCCGGGCCCCACAGCCACG
>JBARRE010000197.1:0-1988 GCA_049644065.1 Sedimentisphaerales bacterium
CCTGACGATTAACAATTTTTGACAGCCCATATAAACAATTGAGATGTTTAAGACGCTGCTGTAATTGTCTCTGGTCCAGCGGGCGATTTGCAATTTCCGCTTCGAGTTTCAGCTTGGCGCCTGAAAGTTCCGCATTGAGCTTACGGATCTTTTCTTCAAGACGTTTGTGACGTGCGCTTTCTTCAAGGAGTTTGTGGCGTGTGCGGAGATCTATGGCTTCAACATTAGCGGTTGTTATAGGCTTCGATGATGTAACAGTATCATAGAAGTATCTGTTATAAACAAAAGTGAGAATTGCCGCTGCCATAATAGTGATAAGGGCACAGTGCGTCATGTCTTTTGTGACATTCCTTTGTGCCAGCCAAAAAACGCCGGCAATAATTGCGATGAATATCGCCGCTAAGACAGCCTTTTTAGTTAAACTTTTTATATCCATTTTTTTTGCCCTGTATATTTGTGACATAATTGCACAGCAGTTGTTTGCTGGAGACACAATTAAATTTCGTAAATACATCTATAATTAAAAATAATGCTTTCTTAAATAAAATGATTACAGAACGTAAAACCTTATTTCTGCAATACCCGGTCTTATCGAACATCAGCCGGTTCTGTATATTTTTCCCATTTCGTTTTGACTATTTTGCCTAACTGCGTCAGGTCCGACGGCTTTATAATGTAATCATCAGCTCCTATCTCGAAGGCCTGATCTAAATCGCCTATTATTCCTCTGTCCGTCAGCATGAATACTGGTATATGTTCTGTTCTTTTATCGTGCTTAAGCTCAGAGAGGACTTCCAATCCGTCCATTTCCGGCATCATCCAGTCCAACAAGATAAATGTGGGTCTCTTTTCCTGTGCGAGTTTGAGTCCGGTTAGCCCATCTTTAGCCAGATAAACCTCAAATCCGTATAGTTTCAGGCTGCGTTTCAAGGCTTCGCGGACAATCTCATCATCGTCAACTACCAAAACAGGAATCCACTTACTCATACGATTAAACCTTTATTAGCTCCCAAAGAGTTTCAACAGAGTTAGCTATTAAGCAAAATACCTGCCAATGTGCTCTGATCGACAATTTATTATGTCCCATAACTAAACGGTCTTCATTCCATTCGAAAATTATCGACATATCAGGGTGGTGGTTTTATAAGAAATAGTTTTTTTTAGGCATTATTGTCGAGCGTGGGATTTAAAACGGCGAGTCGAAGAGCCTTTTCATCTGATAATTGACGATTGACTACTGACTGTGGGCAATTTACTATGGAAGAGCAGTTGTGGAACTTGTCCTGAGGTTCGCATTAGGAGCAAAATATGATTATTGGAACGGTGGGAGCAAAAACGATAGGGGGGATAAACAATATGGGACGGTTCGCTCGCTTTTCCTGGCAGTCGATGATTGCGTCTTTCCGGAGCTGTCTGAGCCCATGCACATATCCGTTGATCTGGACCCAAATGAATATCATTGGTGTTAGGAGCGTCCCGGTTGTCATGATAACCGGAGCTTTTGTGGGAATGACGTTGGCAGTTCAGGCGTATGACCAGCTTGCGGGTATGGGGTTGGAAGAGCACTTAGGTGTCTTGATTAATGTTTCAGTAGTGAAGGAGTTAGGGCCTGTACTTGCGGCAGTTATGCTGGCTGGGCGTATTGGGGGAGCTTTGACCGCCGAGTTGGGAACTATGAATGTTACCGAACAGATTGATGCAATCAGGAGTATGGGCACGGATCCGGTACGATATCTTGCTGCACCACGTGTACTGGCGTGTCTGCTGCTGACGCCATTTCTGATTATATATGCGGATTTGATGGGTATTCTCGGCGGCTATTTTGTAAGTGTTGTTCAATTGGGGATTAACAGTAGGGCCTATTGGAGTTTTAGTGCGTCCCACGTGGAATTGTGGGATGTCTCGGTTGGTGTTATAAAGGGTCTTTTCTTCGGTGTGGCCATTGCAGTGATTAGCTGCTACAAGGGCTTTACATGCAAAGAAGGGGC
>JBARRE010000198.1:0-2358 GCA_049644065.1 Sedimentisphaerales bacterium
CCTTCAACACTGCCCACCACCAAACGAAATCCCCATGACCATGTGGGAAACATGACTCCCCGTCCACTGTTACCCAAAATCAGGCGTTCTTGAACCAGGCCGGAAATATACCATTGTGCTTAATCCCGACTCGAACTTGGTTGAGCTGAGAAAAATAGTCCTTGCCTGGCACTTCCTCATTAGGATGAGTTTCTCTAATCGGTGAAAAGTAGTCCATTAAGAAAGTCTTAGAAGATGATGGTAACTTTCCAATATGTCGAGCAATCCCTGCGAGTGCTAATTCCGCCGCATCGTGAGCAGTTAGAACGTGCCGTGCTATTGTGTACCTATCAGGATTTGATGTGGGTAAGGAATTAATTCTTTCAAGGAGGTCCTTAGCGACTAAAAGTCTATCAATTACATCTTGTGAAAATGATTTTGTTTTCATGATTCAGAATTTATTGGGTACTCCCATTCGAAACAGTCAATTCTAACTTATCTACGCTATTAATCATCATACTATACATAAAAGCGTTTGTGGGCGCCTAAATGTTACTAATAAAATTAAAAAATTTGAAAAAAGTTAAAATTCTTAGCGAATTAGCGAATTAAGCAGATTAGAGAATTAGAAAACCTGCGTTTTATTGATTATTTGGGTTTTTCTATGCTCTTCGAGTCTTCCTGGTGAGATATTTCAAGAATCCGCATTCCCTTGGGGACGCCTTACAGCGGGGCAGCGAAGCTGCGTCATCCTACATGTCTGGGTGTCCTTACCACGTACGCAATACGCACTACGCCATACGCAATACTAACAAAGGACGACGTCTCACGGAGATTTATCTGGAATTTGCCCGCCCTTTTCCGTTTAGATTCGTATAATAGGTAACGAATTCGTATATCGTATTTCGTATGTAGTATGTGGTATGTCGTATTTTGAATGAAAAATGGAGGTAGTTGGTGAAAAACCTCAACAATATGTCATTGCGAGGCTCGAAGGGCCGTGGCAATTTTCTTTGTTATGTACAGAAAAACCATCGCATGGTTTGAGATTGCTTCGCTTCGCTCGCAATGACAGACTAAAGCCTGATGCTCTCTAAAATTTGCAAAAAAAAGCCAGAATAATGAAAAAAACAGGTGAAAAAGAGTAGAAAACGACGAAAATATGAGCTTAAGTTGAAAAAACAAACCCAATTTGCGGCAGGGCGAAATGGACGTAACTATCTATATGAAAGGATATTATGAAGAATTTCACGCTTTGGGTCGGCGAAAAAACAAAGCCAATTCAAAGCCAAACAAAGCCAATTCAAAGCCAAACAAAGCCAATCCGTGTTAGCCCCCAGACCTGATCTGGGGGTTGAAAAAACAAAACCAAAGCCGGCCGTGGGCCGGAAACTCTAAGCACTAATCTCTAAATCCTAAACGAGTTGAATGAGTGCGATTTGAAAAAACAAAGCCAATTTTAAAATGGGCAAATTGGCGTTAGGTTTGTAATGGCAAGGACTTATGGTGATTTTGGTGTTTTTTTGAGGTTTTGGGTGGCGAAAAACAAAGCCAATTCAAAGCCAAACAAAGCCAATTTGCGGCGGGGCGGGCGTAAAATTGGATGGGAACAAACGGTTCAGTTCGATTCCGGGACCTTTTGGAAGAGGATACTCTCGCGGGGATTGTCGTTGGGGTTGAAGGGGAGTTCGTAATTATGATATTTTTCGGTATTGACGACATATTCGGGGAAGCTGAGCCGGTCGGCCCACCAGGACTTGCCGTCTGCGGAAACCGAGCCTACGAAAAAGTCACGGGTCCTGCCTTCGATGACATCGTCGCCGAGCTCGACGCTAAAGTGGTCTATTGCTATCTCGACGATAAGCTCCCGCTGCTGGTGGGAATATTGAACGGTCCACAGGCCCGGTTTGTAAATTCCTTTGCCGCCCAGTTGCATGGGCACGGTGGTTTTCCGGCCGGGCTGGAGTTTTGCCCTGCCGATGCTGACTATCGCGGAGGAGATTTTGCCGTCCGGCTCGAAGACGAATTCCCAGCCGCCTTCGTCCGCTTTCCATGTGCCGACGAGAAAATCGGGGAATTGACCGTCGCCGTCGACGGTGACCTCGACGCCGTCATTGTAAGCCGCTTGGCTCCGGCAGCCGGCCAGCGCAGCAGCGAGGAAAATATATAACAGCAAGAACACGAATCGTTTCATAAGACAAATTTTAGGAGACTGAGATATATGCTGCAATAAAAAAAGAGGCAAGCCTTTCGACTTGCCTCCTGGCTAACTAATTTGTTGGCCTTGGCCAAGGCAAACATTTTACCTGCGTCTGCGCAGGAATAGACCACCAAGCCCGAGCAATATAACAGTCATTGGCTCGGGAACAACCGTAACAT
>JBARRE010000199.1:0-24544 GCA_049644065.1 Sedimentisphaerales bacterium
AAGTCTTGGGCATGGCAAGGGGACAGGTTCGTCAGATCGCGGCCACATGCACGGGGAGGTTGACAGACGTCCGCGTCGATTTGTTCGAGCAGGTTGAGGCAGGACAAACATTAGCTGTTATCGATACTGTGCTGGATAATGAACAACTGCTGGAGGCCGAGTTGAACTCGCAACTGGCCGCTGCCGTGGCGGAGATAGAACACCTGACGGCGCAGTTGGTCCCCACACAAGATACTCTGCTGGCTGAAGAGGCTGATCGAGAGATTAACCTCGCTGCGGAGATGAGGCGATTTCTCGTTGATGCCGAACAGGCGAGGCTTCAGATACTGGCGCTGAAAGCACAAATAGCATCCGATCATATAGTTCTGGACGATCTGGCGGTCGAAGTAAAAATCACCGAGGCTTTGCTCGAAGAAGAAGCGATCGCACCTTATGAATTGCAGAAAGCGAAGGTGCAACATGACAGCTTGGCGAAGAAGGTGGAAGAAAATCAACACATGCTGGAGCAGGCCGGGCGGAATTTGGAATTGGCCAGACAAAGGCTGGACGAATTTTCCCAGCGCCAGTTAACGCATCCCTCGGTGGACGACGCCCTTGAGGTAATACGAAAAGAGATAGGAGTTCAGGAGAAGTTAATGCACGGGTTGTTGAAACAGCATGAGGCACTTGATTCACGTCAGGCGATAGAATTGAAGGCGCCGTTCGATAGTGTCGTTATCCCGATTCAGGGCCAGGCAAATCAGACGATCTTACGCAGACCCGGTGAGGACGTTATGCGCAGAGCCGGCGAGGTGGTTCGGGCTGGTGACGCAATATTGGCGGTTGCCGAACTTAAGCCCAGCGAAATTGTAGCCTACGTCAGCGAAAGTCAGTTAGGGCTGGTACGAGAAAAGACCCCGGTCGAAATCGTCAAGAACAGACCGCCGGAGTATAAAGCAACATGTGAGGTGACGTACGTTGGTCCCACAATGGAACTCATGCCCGAGCAGTTGTGGCGCAATCCGGCTTTTCCCCAGTGGGGACGGCCCATCGTAATAGAAATTCCCGAGGGTCTGGAACTGGTTGCGGGCGAGCTGGTAGGGATAAGAACCCTGTAACTTTGCTAAGGATCGGCCTCGTGCCAACCCGCGAAACACAGCTAAGCTCAAGAACCACAAGAGATAGGTGCAGGATAGATGATTCGCAGGGGTGACAATAGAAAGCTTCTGTATTCGACAGTATGCAGCCTTGTCGGCCTGTACTGCCTGACAGGGTGCATACCGCAGAGCTACAAAGGCGAAGCCGACGAGCAAGTCTATCGGATTATCGACCAGAAGTGGCAGGACGAATTTGGAAGCAAGGCTAATTACAAAATCAGCGATGTTGCTCCATCTCCCAACGACATTCAGATTGAAAAAACGATACCGTCCGGCGGTGTTCTAAGCCTTGCACAGGCAGTTGCGATCGGGACAGCTCATAACCGGGACTATCAGACTCAGAAAGAACTCCTTTATACCATGGCATTGGACCTGAGACTGACACGGCACATATTCGAAACACAGTACTTCGGAGGATTCAGCGGTGGATACGCCGCCGACTCGAATGATAAGGATATGGGGCTTGAGGGGAATTTGGGTTTTAACAGGCTATTGGCGACAGGTACGTTTATAAGTGCTAAGATATCACATGCCTGGCTTGATGTGCTTTCCGGTAATATGCAGGGTGGTATGGCTTCAATCTTAAGCGCAACTGTAACACAGCCTTTGCTGCGAGGCAGCGACCGAAAAGTTGTGCTGGAAAATCTAACTCAAGCGGAACGTAACACTCTCTATCAGGTACGTTTCTTCAACCGGTTCCGCAAAACATTTGTTGTTTCTATTATTACACAATACTACCAAGTCCTGGAGCTGTACAACCTGACCAGAATAGCAGAAGCTAACTACAATACTATTACCTGGTTATATGAGCGAGTTGAAAAACTAACTAATGCTGGCCGTCTACCCATGTTAGAGCTTGATAGAATGCATCAGGAGAAGTTAAAAGCGAGGGACATATATGTTCAAGCGGTAAAAGATTATGGGTCGCTATTGGATTTGTTTAAGATAACTCTTGGTGTGCCAACCACGACAGAAATCCGGCTGGACGAAAGTAACCTGGAAACCCTCAAGACCGCAGGTATGCATTACCCGGATTTTGACGAAGGCGAAGCAGTGGAGACTGCATTGTATCAGCGCTTTGACATTACGAATAGCGCGGATGCTGTTATCGATGCACAACGTAAAGTCTTTGTGGCGGCAGATGCTCTTCGCGCCGACTTAAGCATTATCGGCACCACAAATGCTGCCTTGCAACAGCAAGGTGGCCGGCAGACCATGCAAGCTGCAGATGACTATACTTTGGACTTCGAGCTTAGTTTACCATTTGATCGTGTGGTCGAACAAAACGTTTATAGAAAAGCCCTTATAACACTGAATCAGCGACAGCGAGAATACGAGCTGGCAGCGGATACAGTTAAGATGGAAATCCGTCAGGCTTATCGCGACCTGAAGGAGGCGACCGAGCGATACAAGCTTCAATCAGAGGGTCTTAGCTTGGCTCAGGAACGCTTTAAAAAGACCTTTTTGCTAATGCAGTATGCACGCGTGAGCAGTCGTAGAGTCCTCGATGCTCAAAATGACTTATATGATGCTCAGAGTGAAGCTACTGATGCACTGGTGGACTATGCTGTTGCAATGTTGAATTTCTATCGTGACACCGGATCGCTTCAGGTGCTTCCGGACGGCATGTGGGAAAAAAGCGCAGATAAAGAACCACTCGTGAGTGAATTGTCATTTGTGGGATCTTCATCCAAATCTGAAATTGGGGAGTAACAATCCGGTTCAGTAGAGTTCATCGATTTTATGATGGAGAAGGGAAGGCCCAAACATTCCAAGAAATGATGGAAAACCGGTTTATGGAATACTTAATAGGAAAGGAAAGTAAGAAATGGGGAAGATTAAAAAGTTTTTGGTGGTTTGTTTAATTCTGCTCTGTTTAGGAACTACTTACGCATCTGATGTCATCCTCAACGAATATAACGCTGTCGGCAGCACTGATTTTCTTAATGGCGGGGATACCGCAGTTGATGAGGATGGTGGCCGTGCATCTGATAGTTACTTCGGTCGTATTCAGGGTAACGGTGGTGACTGGTTTGAATTAGTTGTAATTACCGATCATCTGGATATGCGTAGGTGGAAGCTTGATATCTACAATAATGGTACACTTGATGAAACTTTGGATTTAACGGATCATGGTATTTGGTCCGATTTGCGAAGCGGCACCATTATCACCGTATCTGAAGATTTGGAATCCGATGTGAGTTACAATCCTGCAGCAGGTGACTGGTGGATAAATGTCCATGCGGGCGGTAATGGTGATGGGCTTTATATTGAAGCTTCTGCTTTTCCTGTCAGCTCCAATAATTGGCAGCTTGGAATAAGAAATGCCGGTGATGCTGTTATATTCGGCCCTGCCGGTGAAGGTATCAGCCCTACAAGCGGAATCGGCAGTACAGACATATTTAGACTTGAAGCTAAACCGAGTGTTTCAATTACTGCTAATTCGCCTGATTATGACGATGGCATAAACTTAAGTACTTTCGGCTCACCCAATCGATGGGGTCTGCAGGATTTTAATCAATTACGCACTGTTGCCGCCGAACCCTCCACATTGACCTTACTGTCTCCCAACGGTTCAGAAATCATAATGGGCGGCACTACTCATGATATTACATGGGGCAATACGGGTACTGTTGAAAGTGTCCTTATCGAGTTTTCAATCGACAACGGCAATACATGGTCGAATGTCTATCCACAGAATGTTGGAAACACTGGCAGCTACAACTGGCTTGTACCTATAGTCGATTCAGTGCAATGCAGGATTCGCATTACTAATGCTGCCAATCTGGGTATCTATGATACCAATGACGAAGTATTCTCCATATACGAATGTTCATTAGATGGAGACTTGACTGGTGACTGCGTTGTAGACATTGTCGATTTTGCCATTATGGCATCGAACTGGCTTCTATGTGGTAATCCGTATGACTCGCACTTTACGGAGTAGGTGAATATCAAGTGAGCACTGCTGTTGTAGCGATGGATGTATTCATTCCAGTTTACATATTCCGGCTTAACGCAATTCTCAAAAAAAAAACGCAAAATCACAGTTACAGTCTTACTTCCAAGCAGTCGTTCTTGATACATAACGAGACTTCTTTGATGCCCAGAGTTGAAGCTACTGATTCACTGGTGGATTATGCTGTTGTACTACCGGTGCGTCCTGACGGTATGTGGGAGCGCTAAATCTATATCATTTCTCCGGCATTAATAACTTGCCATTTCCAAAAATGTTACAGCCTGTTTGAATAGCATCAGAGCACTCCGGATTTTGGTGGATTTTCCGACATATTTGCTTTATTGTGTATGAAATAATGGTTTTTTACATTAACAAGGAGTAGAAGCAACAGATGTGTTCCAATAAGGGATTTTATAGATCAGACGAGATTGAGAAGAAGTGGCAGCGGTTCTGGGAAGAATCAGGAATTTTCAAAGCTCAGGACTGCGACTATTCCAGGCCAAAATATTACGTGCTGGATATGTTTCCCTACCCGAGCGGCCATGGCCTGCACGTCGGCCATCCGGAAGGTTATACCGCGAGCGATATAGTAGCCCGGTACAAACGGATGAAAGGCTTCAACGTACTGCATCCGTTCGGTTGGGATGCGTTCGGTCTTCCGGCAGAGCAGCACGCCATTAAAACCGGCACCAACCCGAAAGACACTACGCAAAAAAATATAGACAACATGCGCCGTCAGACGAAATCGCTGGGATTCAGCTATGACTGGCAGCGGGAAATTGCCACGATCGATCCGAAGTACTACAAATGGACGCAATGGATATTTCTGAAACTCTTCAACAGTTACTTTGACGAAACTGAGCAGAAAGCCAAACCCATCGAGCAGCTTCCCATCCCGGAGGGCCTGAACGAACAGGAAAAATGGAAATTCGTAGATGAGAACCGCCTGGCTTATGAAGCGGAGGTCGCAGTAAACTGGTGTCTGGAACTCGGGACGGTACTTGCAAATGAGGAAGTGATAGGGGGGGTAAGCGAGCGCGGCGGGCACCCGGTCATGCGAAAGCCGATGCGCCAGTGGATGCTGCGGATTACAAAATACGCCGAAAGACTGCTGGACGATTTGGCCGAAGTCGATTGGCCGGAATCGATAAAAAAATTACAGACAGGATGGATCGGCAAGAGTATCGGCGCCAATGTGGATTTCAAGATCGACGGCTTCGATGAAAGCATTCGTGTATTCACGACCCGCCCCGATACATTATTCGGCGCGACTTATATGGTAATGGCTCCCGAGCATCCGCTCGTTGATAAGATTGCAAGTGAGGATAAAAAGGAGGCTGTTCAGAAATATCGGGAAGAAGCCGCGAGGAAAAGCGATCTGGATCGTACGGATCTGGCCAAAGAGAAAACAGGCGAACCCATCGGTGCATACGCCATCAATCCAGTGAACAGCGAGAAGATTCCGATATGGATAAGCGATTATGTTCTGATCAGCTATGGAACCGGCGCAATCATGGCCGTGCCCGCACACGATGAGCGTGACTTCGAGTTTGCGACGAAATTCGATCTGCCGATTATGCCGGTTGTTGAACCACCGGGTCACGAACAGGCCGAGTTGGTTAAACAGGGCGAGCTGTGCTTTGTTGGCGACGGCAGGGCGATTAACAGCGGGCGGTTCAATGGTTTGAGCACACTTGAATTCAAGGAGCAGATATCAAACTGGCTCGAAGAGCAGGGCCTTGGCAAAAAAGCTGTCAACTATAAGCTGCGAGACTGGCTCTTCAGCAGGCAGCGTTACTGGGGCGAACCGTTCCCTATTTTGCATACCCAAAACGATCGAGTCATCGCACTTTCGGAACAGGATTTGCCGTTGAAGCTGCCGGTGGTCGATAACTATAAACCAACGGGAACAGGTGAACCGCCTTTAGCCAGTGTCGATGATTGGGTGAATGTAACGCTGGCCGACGGCTCGAAAGCCAAACGTGAAACAAATACTATGCCTCAATGGGCAGGCAGTTGCTGGTATTATCTGAGGTACCTTGATCCTGATAACGATCAGCAGGGCTGGGACCCGGAAAAGGAGAAGTACTGGATGCCTGTCGATTTGTATATCGGCGGGGCCGAGCACGCCGTGCTGCACCTGTTGTACTCGCGATTCTGGCACAAGCTTCTCTATGACCTGGGCTACGTCAGCACGAAAGAGCCGTTTAAGAAGCTAATTAATCAGGGAATGATTTTGGGTGAGGATGGCCAGAAGATGAGCAAGTCCCGTGGCAACGTTGTCAATCCCGACAAGGTCATCGCTGGTTACGGGGCTGATTCTACGCGGCTATATGAAATGTTCATGGGTCCCCTGGAGGCCATCAAGCCCTGGAGCATGCAGGGGGTCGAAGGCGTGCACCGGTTCCTGCAGAAGCTCTGGCGCGCCGTCGTCGACAGGGATACAGGCGAGCTTGACAAAGCCGTGAAAAAAGCCCAGGCGGATGAGGCGACACTTCGGTTGCTGAATCATACAATCAAAAAAGTCGGTGACGATATAGAGAGTTTCGGCTTTAATACAGCGATTAGTGCGATGATGATTCTCGTAAATCACCTCAGCAGGCAAACCGTCAGGCCCAAAGCAGTCGTCGAGAAGCTTGTTCTGATTCTGGCTCCGTTTGCGCCTCATATTGCCGAAGAGCTATGGCAGAGATTGGGCCATACCGAAAGCCTCGCTTATGAGCCCTGGCCCGAATACGACAAGGAGCTTATCAAAGAAAAGGAAATCGAACTGGCGGTGCAGGTCATGGGCAAGATAAAAGACAGGATTGTCGTTTCGGCCGATGCGGATGAGGAGCAGATAAAACAGAAGGCATTGAGCTGCGAAAAGGTCATTGCCGCGATGGCCGGCAAGGAACCCAGGAAGATTATCGTTATAAAGTCCCGATTGGTGAATATAGTCACATAAACCGGACATGATAACTTCGTTTGGCGAGAAATGAGATATGTGTATGCGCTTACTCAATTTGCTTAAAGTTGTACAAATGTTGGCGCGGTTGTTCAGCCTGAGGATTTCATTAAAGCCGTCAGAGATACTCATAATAAGTGACAACAGATAATAGATAGAGAGAATTAATGTACGTCGAAATCGAAGTAAAGCTCAAGGTTGACTCGCTGCCGGAAGTAGAACAGAAGCTGTCTGAACTCGGTGCGGAGTTTCTGGCAGAGCAGTTACAGACGGACTATCTTTTTGACGATGCAAATGCTGCGCTGATCACAACCGACCGATGTCTTCGATTACGCCGGCAGTCTGTCGCCGGCAGCGACAGATATTTTTTGACATACAAAGGCGCCAAAGAAAAAAGCAACTTCAAAAAGAGGCGGGAGATCGAGATTGAAATCATAGAAGCGGATGCCACACAAAAGCTGCTCTCCGCATTGGGCTATGAAAAAGTTCTGGTCGTTGAGAAAAAGCGTCGCCTTTGGCAGCTTGGCGGATGCTCTGTTGCTTTGGACCGGTTGCCATTATTGGGTGCCTTTGTGGAAATAGAAGGGCCGGATGATGAAACAATCGCCGATGTACAACAGAGGCTGTCTCTTGCAGACTTGCCGCACATCGCAAAAAGTTATGCCCAGTTAACGAAGGAAGAACGCGACCGAAATAACGCTTAGTTTAGAGCAGGTAAATGGATTCACTCGCGAAAAGATTCGAAATATGAAACCGGACGATGGCTACATTACATATATCCTAAATCCCAAAGCCGGCGCCACGAGCAGCAAGCGAACGGGACGCCAGTTCGAGCAATACCTAATCAAAAGGGGATTCAAGGTCAAAACCTGTTTGACCAGGTCTCTTGACCATGCGTGTGAATTGGCTACCAATGCGGCGGTCGATTACGACTGTGCGATGGTAGTCGGTATAGGGGGGGACGGCACGCTTAGAGAAATCGCTCACGGCCTTGAAGGCAGCAACAAGCCGCTGCTGATTATACCTCACGGGACGGAAAATCTGCTTGCTAACGAACTTGGCTTTGACGAGACACTGAAAACCATCATAAGAACGTTCGAAGCTGGATACGTTCGGCCTCTGGATTTGGGAAATGCAAACGGCAAGTGTTTTACTTCTATTGCCGGCTTCGGATTCGACGGAGAAGTCGTCAAAAGGGTCAGCGAACAGCGAGCCGGACACATCGACCACTTCGATTACTTCTGGCCGATCTGGAGGACATTCTGGGAATATATATTCGAGCAGATGAGAGTCGAAGTGGATGGAGAAGAGATTTTCGATGGCCCCGGTTTGGTTTTTGTCGGAAATATTTCGAGATACGCCGTGGGTCTGCAGATACTGCACTACGCAGATTTTTCCGATGGCTTATTAGATGTATGTATTTACAAATGTGCCTCTCAACTTCACCTGGCCAAGCACTCACTAATGACGATTCTGAAACACCATGCCAATAGGCGCGATGTCATCTATCGCCAGGGCAAAAATATTACAGTAAGCTCCAGCAGCACCCGTATCAGAACTGAAATAGACGGCGACCCCGGCCCGGTCCTGCCGGTGCAGATCAATGTAATAAAGCACGCAGTTAATTGCATCGTACCAGAAGGTGCTAAACCTGCGGGTATAAGAACAAGAATTATCAGAGCAATAGGATAAGAAAGCAAATTGTGTCTTATTCTTAAAGATTGCCAATAGAATAGACACTCTGATTTTGGATTGAAGGAAATAATCGGATGAACTTCAGAATCGGCGAAGTTGAGATCGGCTTGGATGCACCTTTATTCCTAATGGCCGGTCCCTGCGTGATCGAAAGCAAAACCTCCTGTATCAACATTGCAAACAGGCTTCGAGAGATAAGCCAGAGAACCAGCGTGGGAATAATCTTCAAGGCCAGTTTCGACAAAGCTAATCGCTCCAGCTTACGCAGCTTTCGCGGACCGGGACTTCAGAAGGGCTTGGAAATTCTTTCTGATGTGCGTCGCCGGACTAATCTTCCCGTTATGACCGATGTACACGAGCCGGCTCAGGCGATCTTTGTTGGCGAGATTGTTGACTGTCTGCAAATTCCAGCTTTTCTATGCAGGCAGACCGATCTTCTTTGCGCCTGTGCACGAACAGGCAAGCCTGTCAATGTCAAGAAGGGCCAGTTTCTCTCACCTGGTGAGATGAAAAACGTGGTCGAGAAAATTCGTGCCTGCAAGAATAAACAAATAATGCTTACCGAACGCGGCACGTTTTTCGGTTATAATCATCTTGTCAACGATATGACCGCAATTGATAGTATGAAAAAGCTGGGCTGTCCTGTCATCTTCGATGCCACACACAGCACTCAGCAGCCAGGGGGGCTCGGCAACGCCAGCGCAGGCTGGCGGGAAATGGCGCCGATACTTGCCAAAGCAGCAATTGCCGCCGGCGCAAACGGCCTTTTTATTGAAGTTCATAGCGAGCCGGAAAAGGCAAAATCGGATGCCGCCTGCATTATGCCAATAAACTGGCTCGAAGAACTGCTTATAGTTTGCAAAAAAATATTTGATATTGTAAACGGGAAAAATAGTGACTGATAAAAGAAAATATTTGTATGGCCCGGTGCCTTCACGAAGGCTGGGGCTAAGTTGTGGTATTGATATCGCACCTCTGAAAGTCTGCACGTTGGATTGCATTTATTGTCAACTCGGAAAAACGGCTCAGACAACAATCGAACGAAAAGACTATATGCCTATCGAACCGGTTCTGGCCGAGCTAAAAGAGGCATTGGCGGAAGGCCTGGAAGCCGACTATATCACAATCGCAGGCTCCGGTGAGCCGACACTTAATTCACGGCTCGGCGAACTGATAGACGGCATAAAGAAGCTTACCAATATTCCTATCGCTGTATTGACCAACGGCACGCTCCTATACAGAAAGGATGTGCGGGCCGACTGCGCAAAAGCTGATGTCGTAATGCCTTCATTGGATGCCGGTGATGAACAGACCTTCCAAAAAATCAATCGCCCAAACAGCGTTATTAGCATTGAAAAGCTAATTTCGGGATTGTGCGCATTTAGAAAAGAATTTTCCGGCCAGATATGGCTGGAGGTTTTTTTCGTCGAAGGAATCAATACCGGAGCCGAACAAATTGCCAGAATCAAAGAGGCAATCGAACTGATCAATCCCGACAAGGTCCACCTTAATACAGCCGTGCGACCTACGGCCGATCATAATATCACAAGATTAAGCGCCGTGAAGCTTCAGGAGATAGCCGACCGGCTGGGGCCTAAGTGCGAGGTCGTGGCTGATTTTTCTCCGGCTTGCAGCAGCATACTCAATGAAAGTAAATCCGAAGATATGTTGGAACATCATTCTGTAATAAACCGCAAAGCCGAAGCCCTGTTATCAATGCTAAAACGCAGGCCTTGCTCACTAAACGATATATGTGCAGGCCTGGTCATCCACCCTAATGAAGCGATAAAACATATCAGTGACCTTCAACATCAGGGGGTAATTCAGTCTGAGGAAAAAGAAGGAATAGTCTTTTTCAAAACTTTGTCCTGAGCAAAAGAAAAAGCTCTGAATGACAACGCCGTGACAAATATTTCTCTAAATTTATCCTCAATCTCCCCATATTCACATTCTATTTGTAAAGCCTGAAGTCTTATTGGCCGATAAAAGCCTTGTGGCGTTTTTCAAAGTGTCGGTTTTATCACGCTAAGTTAAAAATTGAAATTTGATCTTTAGTAAGCTGAATTTAGACCGATAAATAATATAGGTGGTTACAACAGGAAGTAACCGGCAAAGCAATAATCGCCGGTATGTTTTTTGGTCATAATGAAAAGAATGAAACGACAACTGGTTTTGAACAAAGGCGCGGAAAAGTTTATTTTTCGTTACGAGAACGGCAGGGAAGATGAGCTTCTCGATGTACTGATTGAGCAGGCAAAAGATAAACGCACAGATTTCGATTGGTTCGATGCAGCCGTACTGAGTTTCAAATTGACTCAGTCACTTATCGGCCAGGCCGACGAACTCTTAAGTGACAAAACAAATGCCCAGATTCAAAAAACGAATGCAAGTAAAACTGTTTTATAACAGGTTAAATGAAAATCCGAGATAACTAAAATAGATAGGTAGATTATGGAAGAAAGTACAATTATCCACAAGTTTTTAGATTACCTGAAATTCGAAAGGCGCTTCTCCGAACACACCGCCAAGTGTTATGGTGCCGATCTAACACAATATGGTGAGTTTCTAAAGAGTTCACCTGAGAGCGATCACCCTAACGCAGAACTGATATCTTCATCTCATCATGAAGCCGAACCAGCTACTGCTGTGGCAACTCAGGTCGATCTTAAGGTTGACCAGTTACTTCTTTCGGCACAGATTGACTCCATCAGATCATATTTGGGTCTTCTAAATGAGAAGCAGTATTCAAAAGCGACCATAGCCCGCAAACTTGCCACGCTGCGAAGCTTTTATAAATTTCTTGTCAAAAGAAACTACATCAGTTCCAATCCGGTAGTATCGATCAGGACGCCAAAGCAGGAGAAAAAACTGCCGCGATTCCTTGAATACGATGAAGTAAAAAAGCTGCTCAGTACTCCCCCGGTAAACACATGGCTTGGCGCAAGAGACAGAGCCATTCTGGAAACTCTTTACAGCACCGGAATAAGGGTCAGTGAACTAGTAGCATTAAACATGGACGACATAGATTTCCTCGGTGAAGTCGTACATGTCAGAGGCAAAGGCAAAAAGGAAAGAATCTCGCCTATCGGCTCATCTGCCCTGCAGGTTATCCAGCATTACATGGAGTACAGGAACAAACGGGCGCAAAGCAACGGCAACTTTGACTCTAAAGTTTTGTTCGTGAACAAGCACGGCCGAAGATTAAGCACGCGCAGTGTTCGCCGCAAGATGGACAAGTATCTTAAAATGTCCGGATTGGATCCGGAGATTAGCCCGCATACTCTACGGCACAGCTTTGCAACCCACATGTTAAACAACGGAGCCGACCTAAGAAGTGTTCAGGAACTACTCGGCCATCAGTCATTGTCAACAACCCAGATTTACACGCATCTCACCACAACAAGGCTCAAAGAGGTCTATGACAACGCCCATCCCCGAAATAACGGGCACGACAGTGACGAGCCGTAAGAATTGACAGGTAAAACAAAATTCAGTGTTCGAATTACCCCCAAAATGTCTTTAATTTTGGGGGTTTTATTTTTGTGCCGCATTGCTCCTTACAAAGTTTAACTCCTGAGGGGACTACTGTGATTTGGCCCACGATAACGTTGTAATGGAGAGACACAAGGTTTATTCTGCTATTCATCATCCAGGATTGGATTACACTGTTATTATTGGCACATCACAAATTAACATGACTCACACCTTGTAGCATAAGCTTGTATAAAGATTTATTGACTACTTTTCAGATCGTAATTTTCAGTAAAAGCTAATTTTCTCTTGACTTTTCCGAGTAATAAGGATATAATAACATTTAGATGATCTTAATGGGGTGGTAAGTGTATCCTTAAATACATAAGGCTTTCCTGCGAAAGAGGAGAGGGTAAGCAAGCAGCGAAGGAGATACCAGGATTACACGATGGGGACAGTTACTCAGTCTCGTTGCTCACTACACATTATAAAAATTATGAGACTTGAAATATGAGGAGAATGATGAAAAGTAAATATAAATCGATAACGGTGAAATTACTTACACTTGTAATGGGGATATTTTTAGCTGTCACACTTCTTGGATGCATTGATCCAATTGTTGCTGATATGGAAGCAGAACACCGCAGACTGGGAATAATAGCAAAGCAAGAACTTCGGCAGAGCCTATCTACTTCTCCGACGACCTCACAAGCTAAAACGC
Source organism: Sedimentisphaerales bacterium (assembly GCA_049644065.1). GTDB lineage: Bacteria > Planctomycetota > Phycisphaerae > Sedimentisphaerales > Anaerobacaceae > JAFGPJ01. The sequence continues at coordinate 12,930 of JBARRE010000199.1, forward strand.
TCTATCCAGCACCATAAATTGCAGCGACAGGCAATGACAGTCGGATGGTTTGTTTTGACGGCACAAAATACCTCTACAGGTGCTTTAGCCAGGCATTCTTGGCCGGCCTGAATCTCCTGATGATTATGTGGAGTTCGTCCATTATTTTCCAGAAACTACAAGGGCCCATACCATGTCAATCGGTATAGGCCCTGGACTATTATAAGTTTTTATTTCGTCACATCGAGATTCACTCTTCAGCAGCATTTCTCGATCGATACAATCGGATGTCGTCAACGAACATCTTCCCCGAACCACCAGCCATCATCATATTACCTTTGGTACCCAAGCCAATCGCAATCCTGTCAACGTTGGTCAGGTTGATACCCTGATCGGCAAAAGTGTTGAGGGGAATAACCCACTCAGTCCACATATCAATCGTTGCCGCGCCTGGATCATCGTGGTATACAACCGCCGGTGTACCGACGGCGTTGGAAACCCCCACATACATCAGCTCGGCATCGTTGCTGGCTATACCGACATCCTGGTGCGCCCACTGCGGGCCAACCGTCCCGGTGATTGTGACGTTGGAGAAAACGGCCTGGCATGTCAAAGCAGCATCATGGGCCGTCAATGCCAAACCAACATAAATGTTAGCGCTCATCGGGATGTTCTGTGGTGTTGTGCCCTGGACCTGCTGCCAGACCGAACCGTTCGCCGAATGGGAAACCGTAAAGTTGCCGGAAATGTCACGCTCTAATTTCACCCAGTGCGGCGCGGCTATTCCGACCTGAGTCGTATTGAAACTGGCACCGCCCGTATCGTATCGACCCTGAGAGGCGACTCCGCTCGACGGAGTTATACACGCGAAGGCGTGTTCCGAATCCGGGTCAAGCGACTCACGAATCATTACGCCGGCCTTGGCCCAAACGTTGGTGTTATCAACGCTCTCAACTTTTGCCACTATCGAGCCGGGGCCGGTGAGCATCTTGTAAGCAAAGTGGAACTCATCAGCTTCCACGCCATTCACGTTCCAGATGTCTGCGCCGGAGGCGGTTATAGTATAGGTACCGACCGGCCCTTCGACGAAACTGCCTACGGATGCCGCATAGCCTCTGAACCACAGCGACAATTCGACAACGCCTTGCTCCATCCAGTCACGCTGGGTTGTCAGTGCCATCTCAACCTCTGAATACTTGGCATAGCCTTGCTTATTACTATCAAAGGAAAACGGCATTGCCTGGGTGCCGCTGTTTACGATAGTCTCCTCGGTATAAGAGGCAGTGGTTTCATCACCTACAACAGCACCTGTTCCGTTGCCGGCATAATATAGCTCAGTACCGGGTGTGCCATAGCCAAGGCCATCGTGCCATGCATACCATATCTGATTGTCGCCGGCATCGTAATCCTCAAAATCATCAATGGAAAGATAGTCGGCTACCGTAAAGCTCCAGACTTTACCTTTGCTGATCGTAGCGTCAGTATTATATTCATCGATGCGCCAGTAGTAGGGCCCTCCTCCCCATTCAATGCCTTCCGGCGGAGTGTAACTCATACTGCTCTGACGGTCTCGATATATGCCCGACGTGTCGGACGTGTCAGCATTCTCCACAGCATCTTTATCAGTGCCGAAGTACAAATCATGCTGAGCCGCTTTATCTCCCGGTGACCAGCTAAGGGACGTTGCAACATGGATGTCCGGTATTGATCCATCGGCCGGGCTCGGATCCCATGCAAGCGAAGTGTCACCTCTCATCGCCTGTTTAATTTCTTCAGACGTCAGCACACGGTCGTAGATGCGAACATCATCGATCAGACCATCCCAAAATTCAGCCACGTCATTGACTTGTCGGCCGATGTGGGCACGGCTCAAAACCAGATCCCAGCTTTTCGCCTCTGTAGCCACTTCGATACCGTCAGCATACAATCGGGCCGTGGTTCCGTCATATGTCAGGCAGATGTGGCGCCAAACATCTACTTCCCATAAACCGCTAATAAAGACATCATCGCCATAACCTCCGCCGTAGAGAGCATCGCCGTTCATGCCGATGAACATAGCCTGACTCGTGCCGGGCGAGCCATATGCCGCGATCCAGCGCCAGCCACCAGCAACCGTATCTGTCTTGCCCCATCCACACATACTGCGAGCAGAGCTGCCGGCCGGCAAATTTGACGTATTGCCAAAATTAATATAATCATCACTTCCGTCAAACTCCAGAGCACCTTCGTCATAGCCGGTTACCCACTTTGGACCATTGATAAGCGTGCCGTCATTTTTATGGCCGGACCAATCAATAGCGGTAGTGCCCTGGCCCTCATCGAGTTTCCACCAGCAGACGAGATTTGGGTCGGAAATGGGTATATCGGGCAGCGTCTTGAAATTCCAGATATTACCTTTGTACGTAGTCGATCCGTCGAACTCGTCGATCCGCCAATAGTAGGACTTATCGTATTCTAACTGTCCTGGATCATAGGTAAAAGTTCCTGCCGGCATGCCCTCGGTAGCGTTGCTTACATCGTCAAAATTGTCACCAAAAAATACGGTGTGTAATTTAGCACCGAAACCGGCCGTCCAACTCAGAATCGTATCCGGATTTATAAACTTGGCGTCATCGGGCGGATTGGGATTGTATGCAGTCTTGCTGGGCACTGTGAAACTCCAGACATCGCCTTTCCATGGACTGTTCGGATCCAGATCATTAACCTCGTCAATTCGCCAGTAGTAAGTCGTACCTGGAATCAGGCCGTCCGGATAGGGATATCCGGGAAAACCAACCACAAAATAAGTTGTACCACGATTGCCCTGAAATGTCCCGCCGGTACCATCGTTAACATCAATAAAACTTTCACCGAAGTACACATCATGCAAAACCGCATAACCTCCCGCCGACCAGGAAAGGCTCGCCCATGTGTCCGGATGTATGGCGCCATCAGCCGGGCTGGGTTTGGTAGCTTTTGGAAGTGCCGCCAGCTTCTTAACCTCAGCCGGCGAAAGAGCAAAGTCATAAATACGGACATCGTCGATCAGACCATCCCAGAATTCGGCGACGTCATTAACCTGGCGCCCGATGTGCGCCCTGTTCAAAACCAGGTCCCAGTTTTTTGTGGCTGAGATCACCTCGTCACCGTCAGCGTACAATCTTGCTATGCTTCCATCATACGTCAGACAGATGTGGTGCCAAACACCAATCTCCCAAAAACCACTCACAAAGATGTCATCGCCGTAACCTCCGCCGTACAGGCTGGTGCCGTTCATGCCGATGAACATAGCCAAACTTGTTCCCTCCGAACCATATGCTGCAATCCATTTCCAGCCGCCGGCAATCGTATCGGTCATGGCCCACCCGCACATGCTCCGGGCTGCTCTGCCGGACGGCAACTCTTGTGGATTGCCAAAATCAACGTACTGTGATGCTGAACCATCCAGAGCCAGAGCGTGACTACCCACGATTGCATCTGTCGTGAATTCCGGGCCGTTCATCAGCGTTCCGTCAATGCCGCCGGCTGAATCCGTAGCATCATTATCCAACCGCCAGTGGGCAACCTTTGTTGCACTTTCGGCACTTTCAGAAAAACCCAAAACCAGGAAAAAACAGATGACTAAGTAAACTAATCTTCTGTACATAATAGTCCTCCTTTAAATTGAATGATGGATAACAATTCTTATCTTAACATAATTTTTTCCATGCTCTCCTGGATGAATATAGCCACTCAATGCCACCTCCTTCGTTCTAAAGTCAAAAGTGAGCCGCTAATATAAAAAGCCAAAATCTGAAACAAGCTGTAGAAATATCGCCTGGTGCAAAACCGAATGCTCGCAGATGCCTATAACCTTACTTATACTAAATTAGCCGTGTTATAGTCAAGTGAAATCCCTGGAGAATCACTTATGGCCTCAATACAGATGTTAAAAGGAAGGAATTCAGTGGCCGCAATTTTAGAAATGATCGTAGTTTAAGTATTATTTCCGCCGGTATATTCCGGCACAAGCTCTTTTATTTTCTGGACTATTTCGCCGTAGGTTTGAGTTTTTGCAATAGTGACCAGCTCGCTTATGCCCGCCCGAAGCCTTTCACGGTCCATTGGAATATTCTTCCAGATGCTGATTTTGGGGTGCCTTGTTCGCTGCATATCTTCGCCTTCTATCGAAAGCTCCTCAAAGAGCTTTTCACCGGATCGTGGCCCTGTGAAAATCATTTCAATATCTTCGCCGGGCCTGAACCCGCTGAGCGTAATAAGCTCCCTGGCAAGGTCCACAATTTTCACCGGCTCGCCCATTTCGAGTACAAATATCTCTCCGCCTTTTCCCATTGATGCCGCCTGTAAAACAAGCTGGCTCGCTTCCGGTACGGTCATAAAGTACCGCTTCATTTCCGGGTGCGTAACGGTTACGGGGCCTCCTTCAGCTATTTGTTTCTTAAAGATAGGCACAACCGAGCCATCGGAGCCGAGTACATTGCCGAACCGTACGGTCACGAAGTGCGTTTCGCTGGTCCTGCTCAGATCCTGAATATACATTTCCGCGATCCGCTTAGATGAACCCATTATGCTCGTCGGATTAACAGCTTTGTCCGTACTGATCATCACAAAATTGGTAGCGCCATAATTATCTGCGGCATCAGCAACAATTTGCGTACCCAAAATATTATTTTTGATAGCTTCTTTAGCATTAAGCTCCATCAAAGGTACATGCTTATGAGCTGCAGCGTGAATAATAACCTGTGGCTTATAATCTCCCAAAACTTCATCCACACGAGCCTTGTCGGTAATATTGCAGATAATCGCTTCGATACTCACTGCGGGAAATTGTTTACGCAACTCCCGTTCTATATAGAACAGCGGATTTTCAGCCTGCTCGATAAGCAGAAGCAGCTTCGGTTTGTAATTGCATAGCTGCCTGCACATTTCCGAACCGATAGAACCTCCGGCACCGGTTACCAGAATAATCTTGTCCCTGGCAAAAGTTTCTATCAGATCCATATCAAGCTTTACAGCTTCTCTGCCTAATAAATCGTTAATATCAACATCTCGAATCTGAGAAACACGAAGCTTGCCGGAAGCGATATCCGTGATCGACGGTACGGTACGAAATCGAATTTTAGTCCCTTCGCAGACCTGGACAACACGTCTTAGCTGCTGAGGGCTCGCTGAGGGCATTGCAATGGCAATTTCTTCGATTTTGCGTTCTTCGCAGATTTCAGGCAGTTGTTCAACAGCACCAAGAATCGGTATTCCGTGAATATGAGTGCCCTGTTTGACAGAGTCATCGTCAATCAGACCAACAACATCATATTGAGTCACGGGCATGCGGAGAATTTCTCGCAGCAGTGCCTCGCCCGCGTTGCCTGCGCCAACTATTAAAAACCGCTTCAACCGACCGGCTTCGGCCGTGCGAAACTCCTCATAATACAACCGGATAATTATCCGTAATCCGCCAAGCATAAAAACTGTGGCAAACATATCGGCTATACATACCCCTTCGGCAGGTCTTTCCAAACCCGATGGTAAACTGATACGAACGGCAGGGATGTTGCCTATTGCAAACCATAAAACCACGATAATAAAAGTGCTGACAAGTGACGCCCCGAATATCCCGAGAAGATCCGAAATCCCGACATAGCGCCACCAGCCTCTATATTGCTTGAAAAAACCGATTACCGTTAGCTTTATGATAAGAAACACCATCAGCAAAGCAGGATACAGCTCAAGCCATTCTCCCCTAAACTGCATGTTCTGTACTACCAGAAAAGAAAGCATCAAAGAAGCAGCGAAAGCAATTATGTGGGCAAGTACAATCATGGGCCTGCGGATACGAAGCAATGTTGTGGGAAAGGGGGTGGAAAATTCCGCCACTTTTTGATCTTTGTTGTTTGGCTGTATGTTTGTGTTTGTCTCAGGCATTTTCTCTCGGCACTACAGTTTCCATCTGTCCGGCATATTCCGACATTCTCGCAAAAAAGCTCGCTTCGTTACTGCTGCGAAGATGATTCATCCGGTTTCTATTCAGACTCTGACGACAGCGGTTCTTCCTTAGGCAGCAGTTCGTTGGCAGTCGGCTCAACTTCTGATTCGTCGAATTGCATATAAATATCCTCAAAAGCAGTATTGTCAACTTTGTTGCGCATAAGTGAATAGATAATGGTATTGGCTGAAAGATAGAAGCTGATAATAAAAGAGACGACCAATCCGACAATAACCAACAAAGACAGGTATACCAGAAAAGCTGCTGCCCATTCCGTCCAGTTGGCTTCAGCCGGAGGTGAAAAGCGAACCAAATACCTGAGTTCGGGCTTAGGCCAGATCGCTGCAAGCTTATTGACCTCTTTACTGCCGTTATCGACCCAGAGGCCAAGCTGCAATAACCAGCGGGTAATCCAGAGCAACAAAAAGGCAAAAAATCGAACGAATGCATAACAAAATGAACCGTAAACAGCGGCTATCGCAGTGTATACAGCCATCCGCCATGGCCTGGCATATACATAACTAAAGGAGCGACTTATCGCGTCAAAGCAATCGGAACCGTCATACGCTACCGCAGGGAACATCAAGTTTAATCCGGCAACAGCTCCTATCACAATGACCGCTACCAATACACCCGCAAATAAGGCCAACGGCATACTGAGACCTACTATTAACTCTCCTGCCCGCGGAATATTACCTGCCAATCCCAAAAGGAATATGAAAAGCCCTATAAAAATAATTATGCCGATCGGTGCTAACGGTGCCGTGAAAAAATTTACGAATCTCTTTGTGCTGAATCGCAGCGCTTCGGTCAAGCCCGGTTTTTCTCCCCGGGCAAATTGCAGGGCTGCAATCCGGCAGACAGCACCTCCGGAGATGGAAATCACGGCAAGCATTATTATGAAAAAGATGATGCAATAGACCGGGTGGTACTTTAGAGCCCATCCCACCGCCTTGAAAAAATCGGCAATATTTCCTATAATACCCGGCAAGTCCAATGCAAATACGGAATCTACTGCACCATGAAACTTTTTAGCGGAGAAGTGCCAAAGGGTGGAAAATACGCCCAAGTCTTTGCCTTTTCCCCTGAAACCCTCAATGTATGACGACAGTTTACTGGAATCCATCATATAAATATCCAATTCTGTCAGTCTGGTCTGTGTACCTGTTGTGGCAACAACAGTTTTGCTAAAATCCATAATCCAACCTGCAAGGCATATTACGGCAAGTGCAACAGAGGTAATTATCAATTTAGTCGGCTGAATTGACATACGAAAAGTCTGGAATATTTTTGGAAAGATAAGATCGTCAAATAATTGAGAGGATTCTTTGCCGCTAACCATTTTGCTTCCTTTCAAGAAGGCTACAATTGCCATTGGATAAGTATAGAGCGAACGAAAATATATATAATGTATTATCGGTCGATTTCAACAACTTTTATCAGATTTTGTTGCTGAAAGCTGTTGTTTACTGCTTGTCGGAAGAGGTGTGTGAGGTATCGGATGGCCCGCCGGATTCCTGTGACTCAGGGCTGGACACTATTTTATAGTCGGCATCCAGCCATGTACCCAAGTCTATAAACTTACACCGCCGGGAGCAAAAGGGAAAGAATTTTGCTTCTTCAGATTTTTCTTTAGATAATGCTTTAACGATCTTGTGGCAGATCGGACATCTGTGTTTCATACTAAAATTTATTCTTCTTGCTCTACTACAAGTCCCTGTTCCAGCATACGGGCGTGTTCAACGCAGTACCTGGCCCAGGGCTGTGCTTCAAGCCGGGCCTTGGATATTGGCTTACTGGTGCCTTCGCAGATGCCATAAGTTTTGTTCTCAAGACGCCCCAACGCATTGTCAATTTCTCTCAGCAGCTTCCTTTCGCTATCCATTAATCCCAGGGCAAATTCCTGTTCGTAGTTATCCGTTCCAAGGTCAGCCATATGGATCGGCATACTTGACAAATCTCCGCTTGCATCCAAACGGGATTTCCTCAAAGCTTCATCTTCAAACTCGGTAACATTTCTAAGGATTTCCCTGCGCTTCTCCATCAGCAATTCTTTGAAATGCTTAGCATCGGCGTTTACCAGACCGCGTTTCTTTCTTCTGGTTGAGCTTACTTGCTCCCTGGATGTCTTTTTACGTTTTTGTACCACTTCTTTGTCCACCTTTCTTCTGCTGTACTACTTGAGACATCTGCACAAATAATCATTATAACATCTCAGATCATATTACATGTATTGTTTGTTTATCTAATAGCCCAATTCAAGCCCGAGAAGTATAGACAACGTAAGGAGATTATTCAAGCTAAATCATTGAATAACACTTAAGATCTTGTATGATATGCAATTACAATCAGACATTTCCTGGTTCATTATTGGTTTTTCTGTTATTTTTAGCCAATTTACCTAAAGGAATAAAAAATGTTTCCTGTCCAACATTGCCTGCAAAAACATCAACGTCAAAGACCTCTTTGATTTTCTCGGGGGACAGAACAGCTTTTGTTTTGCCGACATGGTAACTACCATCGGCGCCGAGAAGCAGAATTTCATCACAATATTGACTCGCCAGGTTGATATCGTGCGTTACGGCCACGATTGTTTTACCTTTTTCAACCTGTGCTGTTTTGAGCAAATCATATATGCCAACCTGGTGTTTTAAGTCGAGAAAGTTCGTCGGCTCGTCTAAAAGCATGATCAGGCTGTTTTGAGCAAGCGCCCTTGCGATAAAAACACGCTGCCGCTCGCCGCTGCTCAGACTTGTGAGCGGGCGGCAGGCAAACCGAGCCGTATCTGTCGCTTCGAGTGCATCATTCGCGATTTCCCTGTCGGCCCGGCTCTCGAAACCCGTAGAGCCATAATAAGGCGTCCTTGCCATCAAAACCGTCTCCATGACCGAAAAACCGAAGATCGGCGCAAGCTCCTGCCTGACAACCGCCACTTTTGCAGCAAGAGCTCGGGTGCCATATGATTCAATCGCCGCCGCGTCAATCCTGACCGTACCCGAGTTCGGCGTCAGGGCTCGACACATCAGGTTCAGCAGCGTGCTCTTGCCGGCTCCGTTCGGGCCGGCTATCGCCACAAATGTCCCCGGCTTGACATTAAAGCTCATATCTTTCAGAATTGTAGTCTCTGATGTATAGCCGAAACTCAAATTATCAACTTCGATAATGCCGCTCATTTCAACCAGCTTACTTTTTTACTGTATTTGACCAATAAAATCAGGAAGAAAGGCCCGCCGACAATAGCTGTCACCACACCAACCGGCAACTGTGCGGGAGCAACGATAATACGAGCCAGCGTATCGGCAATAACCAGGAATATCGCCCCGGTAATTCCGCTCAGCGGGAGCAACTGGCGATGGTCGGGGCCGAATACGAGTCTTACTCCGTGCGGAACGACAAGGCCGACAAATCCAATGAGTCCGCTCAAACTGACCGCAACAGCAGTAATTCCCGCTGCGATACCAAAGGCAATTGTCCGCGTTCTGGCGACGTTTACGCCCATGCTCCTGGCGTCATCGGCGCCGAAGCTCAGAGCGTTTAATTGCGGACCGATATAGAACAATGCCACGATTCCTCCAACCACGCATCCAGCCCCAATCCACAACACAAGAAAATCTCCCTCTGTCATGTTTCCCATTAGCCAGAATATTGTCGCATAGACCTGGTCCGATTTCGCTATCGACGTCAGAAACATCATCAGCGCCGAAAAGAAGGCGTTGACCACAACCCCTGCGAGCAGCAGGCCTGTTACATGAAACTTTCCCGTCAGCCGTCCTATGAACCATACGAGCCAGACCGTTCCCAATGCCCCCGCAAATGCGAAAACCGCAATGGGAGAGCGTCCCCAAAGCGTCCAGTTAAATCCGCTAATCACGGCGATAATCGCCCCTAACCCGGCTCCGCTCGATATCCCTAATATGTAGGGATCGGCAAGAGGATTCCGCAAAAGAACCTGGAACACAACACCCGCACATGCCAGCGCCGCACCTACCAGGCCTGCGAGAATAATTCGCGGCAGCCTAATCCTAATGAAAATTTCATAGTCGGGATTTGCCGCCGCCTGTGTACCGGGCCCGTTAAATATTGCTTTCAATGAAACAGCCTCTGTTCCGATCATAGAGCACACGAACATAATCGCAGCAAGCAGTACAAGTGCTAATCCGATCCTCGTAGTCAGCTTTTTTGGCGTCACCAATTGTTTCATTGTTTCAGTTTTCAAAAAGGTCGGGCCTTAAACATTTGGCAATTGTCTCTGTCCCTTCGTATAGTCGCGGCCCAAGCCGTGAGACTGTATCGCCGTCAATTACATATATTCGACCGCCTGCCACGGCAGGCAGATACGTAAATTTACTCCAATGTTGCAATGCCCTGTCCCGTTGGCCCTCAATGCCCTCCCTACCCATCGCGGATTCAATGATAACCTCGGCATTGCAGGCTATGGCCTGCTCAGCTCCAATTGGGGGATATTTATGCACCGTCGGCCCGATTGCATTTTCGCCACCTGCCAGTTCAATCATCTCGTTAACAAATGTGTCTCTCCCGGCCACCCGCAAAGGTTCTCTCTGAACGACCCAGAGCACCCTGACTTTGTCTTCGGCGCCGAGCAGGGTCGAGAGTTCCTGCAACTTTGCCCTGATATGACTTATTAATTCATTAGCCTGGCGCTGCCTGTCGGTCGCTGTCCCGATTTTTTCGATTGCGATGAAAAGATCGCTAACCTTGTCAATATTCACTGTCAGATTGCTATAACCGATTCGTTTCAGACGTTCTGCAAGATTTTTCTGCTGCTCAAAACCAAGCGTAATCACCAGGCTCGGCCTTGCGGCCACTACAGCTTCAATATTCGGCTGCCAGAACGTTCCGACTTTCGGCTTCTCCGCAGCATCCGGGGGATAATCACTGTCAAGCGTAACACCAACAATTTCATCCTCCAGCCCAATAGCAAAAAGAATTTCCGTAAGATTTGGGGCTAAAGAGACAATCCTGCCGTTCTGATTCAATAGGGGGGTAACGCTGCTGTTTTGATCTTGCCGCGGACCAAACATAGCAAAACCGACAGCCATCCAGCATGAAATGATCAATAATAACCACCACCATTTATTCATCAGGTTCTCTTGAACTGCTTTTCCAGATCGCTTATTGAAAATGTTATTGTGGTGGGCCTGCCATGCGGACAGCGACTTGCCGACTCGGCGTTTTGACGATCCGCAAGCATTTGTTCAATTTCGCTATCGGTCAGCTTCTGGCCCGCCTTGATTGCCGCCTTACATGCAGCCATATTCAAGACCTCGTCGAGAAGTCTCTCGGCATCGAGCCCTGCATCCTTGCGGTCGAGCAAGTCTATCAAGTCCTGAATAAAGTCGAGCGGTTGAACACCCGAAAGCAGGGTGGGAAATGCCTGGACAGCCATTGTCCTGGGGCCGAACGGCACAAGCTCGATTCCTAATTTGTCCGTCAGTTCGGCATTGGCTTTCAGGGCTTCCGCCCCGGAGACGCTAACCTCAAAACTCTCGGGGATCAGCAGTCGCTGCGACTGGAGTTTGTTTTTCCCTATCCGCCTGCACAAATCTTCATATATGATGCGCTCGTGAAGCGCATGCTGATCTATAATAACGAACCCATCTTCAGTTTGTGCCACAATGAAACTATCATGTATCTGCAGATATTTTCTATCGTA